>JAUVSX010000268.1 GCA_030596915.1 Chloroflexota bacterium
CCCGCAGCCGCCGCCGGTCGATTCGCTGCTGACGGCGCTAGCGAACGGCATCGCCGAGTCGACGGGGCTTAGAGGCGCGATCCTCGTGCTCGACGACTACCACGTGATCCAGTCCCATCCCGTCCACCAGGTCCTCGCCTTCCTGCTGGACCACCTGCCGCCCCCGCCGGCAGGGCCGCACCTGGTCATCGCGACGCGGGCCGATCCGCGAATCCCACTGTCGCGCGTGCGGGGCCGCGGGCAACTGACCGAGATTCGGATAACCGACCTGCGCTTCACCAATCACGAGGCTTCCGCTTTTCTCAGGGACGTGATGGAGTTGGACATCTCCGCCGGGGCTGTGGCTGAACTGGAGCGCCGCACCGAGGGCTGGATCACCGGACTGCAGATGGCTGCTCTCTCGCTCCAGGGGCGCGATACAGAGGAGACGGAGGGCTTCGTCCAGGCCTTCGCTGGCAGCCACCGCCACATCCTCGACTACTTGCTCGAGGAAGTCCTGAACCGCCAGCCGGAACTCGTCCAGCGGTTCCTCCTCGAGACCTCGATCCTCGACCAATTGAGCGGTCCGCTGTGCGATCGGGTGATCGGTCGCCCGGGGGGCCAGGCGATGTTGGAGGACCTGGAGCGTCGCAATATCTTCATCCTTCCCCTCGATGACCAGCGTCACTGGTTCCAGTACCACCGCTTGTTTCGCGACCTGCTCCGCGCGCGGCTGGACCGGCTAGGTCCCCAGCTCGGCTGTGCCACCGTGCCCGAGTTGCACCTCCGCGCCAGCGCCTGGTACGAGGGCAACGGCTGGGTGACGGAGGCCATAGACCACGCCGTCGCCGCCGGGGAAGTGAACCGCGCCGCGCAGATGGTCGAGGACAACGGGATACGCATGCTGGTGCGCGGTGAACTGACGACGCTTCTCACCTGGCTGCGCCCCTTGCCCGCCGAAACGATCGACGCCCGGCCCTGGCTGGCTATCTACGCCGCGTGGGCGCTTGGCCTGACCGGTCAGGCCGATGAAGCCGAGGTGCGCCTACAGGCGGCCGAGGCTGCGAGCGACGCCCCGCCCGACGACAGGCTGGGCCACGTTGCCGCCATACGGTCGTACATCGCCGCACATCGGGAGGACCTCGCCGGGGCCGTCGCGCTGGCCCGCCGGGCCGACGCCCTACTCGGCGAGGAGGACCTGGTCGCACGCAGCGTGGTCGCCTTCACTCTCGGCGGTGTTCATCTGCTCGAGGGCGACCTGGCGAACGCGGCCCCTGCCTTCGCCCAAGCCGTCGAGATGGGTCAGGCGGCGGGCAACGTTCATCTGGCCGTGTCGGCGGCCGCTCAACTGGTGATGCTCGAGGTGGAGCAGGGGGAGCTCCACGAGGCGTTCGAGACCTGTCGGCGAATGCTGGCGATGGCCGGGAACTCACCGGTTGCGGCGCAAGCGCACTCGGGGATGGGCGAGCTGCTGTACGAGTGGAACGATCTGGAGGCCGCGGGACGCCACCTGGAACGCAGCATCGAGTTGGGCCAGCGATGGGGCAACGTGGAGGCCTTGAGTGGCAGCTACGTGGCGCTGGCGCGTCTCCAGTGGGCGCGTGGCGACATCGCGGGCATGGGCGACAACCTGAGCAAGGCCGAGCGGCTGGTCCAGCAGGGCCTGCACCCCGCCGCGAGTGTTGTTGTCGCTGGCTGGCGGGCGCGGCTCGCGCTTGCTGTGGGCGATCTCGCCCCGGCACAACGGTGGATCGATGAGTGCGGCAGTTCCACGGGAACTGGCCTCTCCTGTGGAAGGGGCGGCCTGGGTCGCGGCGCGGAGATCCCCGTGTTGCGCGAGGGAGGGTTCGTTATGCGGGCGCGCCTGCTGCTTGCCCGGGGCGAGTTCGCTGCCGCGATTCCATTGCTCGCGCGCCTCCTCGAATCGGCGCAGCGTCTTGGGCGCGTGGGGCTGGCCCTCGAGGTCCAGGCTCTGCAAGCGCTGGCGGACCGGGCGCAGGGTGACGATGACCTGGCACCGACTGCTCTTGAGCAGGCCCTTGCCCTCGCCGGACCGCAGGGCTACATTCGCACCTTCGTCGACGAGGGCGAACCGCTGGGGCAACTGTTGGCCAAAGCCATTCCCCGCCTGGCGGACCGGGCGCCCCTGCACGCCTACGCCCTGGCGCTCCTCGCCGCGTTCTCTGGCTCGGACGCGGCCGAGAGCACGCGCGCTGCCGATGGGCAGGTGGTGCTGGCCGAGCCGCTGAGCGAGCGCGAGCTTGAGGTGCTTGGCCTCGTCGCCAACGGCTACACCAATCGGGAGATCGCCACCGCGCTGTTCATTGCCCTGAGTACAGTGAAGTCCCACACGAATAGCATCTACGGCAAGCTCGGAGTCAGGAGCCGCACGCAGGCCATCGTCGCAGCTCGCGCGCTGGGCCTCCTCTGACGCCCCCTTCACCTCGATCCAACCCCCCAATCCAACCAAGGTTGGATGACAGTCCACCCTCCGGCGTGGTATCCTATGCGTAGTCAGGCACAGATGCACATCGTGATGGAGATAGACGTGACCAAGACCAGGCAGTTGCCGGGGCGCCAGCGGGTTCGGAAGGCGCTGTTGTTCATCTCGCTGTTGCTCTTTCCGGTGACACTGTACTACTTCTCGCCAGCGCTCATCCTTCAGGGCGCCGCGGAGGGTGTCGTCAATGCCAGCCTGATCGTCTTTGGGTTGATGTTCGTCGGGTCGCTATTCGTCGGGCGGCTCTGGTGCGGGTGGGCTTGCCCCGCGGGCGCGTTACAGGAGTTCGCCAGCCCGATCAACAACCGTCGCGTGTCCAGGCGGATCAACTGGATCAAGTGGGCCATTTGGATCCCCTGGGCCGGCCTGATCGTGGCCCTCGCCGTGAGCGCCGGCGGCTATCACACCGTGGACCCACTCTACCAGCTCGAGGGCGGCGTCACGATGACCATACCGCTCGATGGCGAGGGGCCGCCCTGGTTTATGATCTACTACACCATCATCGCCCTCTTCGCCGGGCTGGCGATCATCGTCGGGAGGCGTGCCGGCTGCCACACGATCTGCTGGATGGCGCCGTTCATGATCATCGGGCGCCGGATCAGGAACCTGGTCAAGTGGCCGTCCCTGCGTCTGGCCGCCGAGCCTACGGCGTGCAACAACTGCATGACCTGCACCCGCAACTGCCCGATGAGCCTGGACGTGAACGGGATGGTGCAGAGCGCCAACATGGAGAACGACGAGTGCATCCTGTGTGGGAATTGCGTCGACGGATGCCCCAAGAGCGCGATCGGCTTCTCCTTCAGCAGCGGGCGCTAGGAGGGATTGAACGGGCAATGAAGCCAGCACGCTATCAGATCCGGGTTGAGGGACAACTCGACCCCCATTGGTCAGATTGGTTCGGTAACTTCACGCTGAGCCACGGGCAAGATGGCTCGACCACGCTCACGGGCCCGGTCACCGACAGCGCGGCACTCTTCGGCCTGCTCGACCGGGTGCGCGACACAGGCCTAACACTGATATCGGTCAATCGAATCGAACGAGAGGAAGGAGGCACACAGTGAGAGTAACGATACTGGACGGTACGCGCGGCGGGCGCAAGGCGGAAGCGGACGCGCGCGAGGTTCTCATCAGCGAGCTTGAGGGCCAGGGATGGGAGGTGACGACGTATCCTCTGCGCGAGATGGAGATCGGTCACTGCGTGGGTTGCTTCGGGTGCTGGGTCAAGACGCCCGGTGAGTGCGTGATTGTCGGCGACGCCGCGAGCGACCTTGCTCCGGCGGTCGTGCAGAGCGACGTGGTCGTCTACCTCACCCCCGTCACGTTCGGCGGCTACTCCTCCGAGCTGAAGAAAGCCCTCGACCGCCTCATCTGCCTGCTGGCGCCGGACTTCATGGTGATCGACGGGGAAACGCACCACAAGACGCGCTACGAGCGCTATCCGCGGCTGTTGGGGGTGGGCCTCCTCGACAGCGCCGACCCTGAGAGCGAGCGCATCTTCCAGACACTCATCGCGCGCAACGCGATCAACATGCACTCGCCCGTGCACGTGGCCGGCGTCCTACATAGCGAGCAAGGGACGGCCGGTATGCGCGCTGAGGTCCAGCAGCTACTGAATGAGGTGGGGGGAACACAATGACCACGTCAAGACAGGTACTTCTGCTTGTGGGCAGCGCCAGGCGGCCGCGCAGCACATCCGAGGCGCTGGGCAGCTACCTTCTCGAGCGCCTCGCCGAGAAAGGATTCGGGACCGAGACGCTGCTCCTGCATCGTGCACTCAAGTCGGGGGAGAAGCGCGAGGCTCTGCTGGAGGCGACCGACCGGGCGGACGTGCTCGTGGTAGCTTTTCCGCTCTACGTCGACTCGCTGCCTTCGCTGGTCATCAGGGCCCTTGAGCTAATAGCAGACCATCGCGAAGGTGGCGATCAGTCGCGCCCGCAACGGCTATTGGCCATCGTAAACTGCGGCTTCCCCGAGGCGCAACACAATGACACGGCCATCGCCATTTGCCGGCGCTTCGCACGGGAGGCGGGCTTCGAGTGGATCGGTGGCCTGAGCCTGGGCGGCGGCGGGGCCATCAGCGGGCGGCCGCTCGCCGAAGCGGGAGGGATGGCCCGGAACCCGATCCAGTCGCTGGAACTGACTGCCGCGGCGATTGCCGAGGGCGGCGCGCTACCCGAGGAAGCGGTCGAGGCTATGGCCCGATCCATCATACCGTCGTGGGCCTACCGCTGGATGGGCTGGTTCGGTTGGCGGCAACAGGCTCGAAAGCACGGCGTGCAGAGGCAATTGTAGGGCCGCCCATACGGGGTGTGGGGGGGGGCCGCCGCCCCCGTTGCACGGGGACGAGGGGGCGCGCCGGAGGCGCGACGGGGTGGGGGGCTACGATGACCCGTTGCTCGCCACTGCCGCATCAACACTCTGGATCAGCTTGATGTTCGTCCTGAGCCATTCGTTGACCAGCGCCTGGATGTCTATGTCCCTGCCTTCTGCGAGACGGCTCATGAAGTCATCCACGTCCGGCTCAAGGTAGACCGGGAAGCCGAACGTCGCGTCAGGGATATAGAACTTCCCCCGTTTACCTCTGGAGAAATCGTACTCGGCCTTCATCTGCTCATTTCCTCGTATTGCTGTGCCTCTTTGCGCGTTGCCCCGCGTGCTGAGATGATACGTATCTCGATCACGTCTTCATCGATCTGCTCGTATGCGTGCACCACCACCCGGAGGACTCCTCCCTCATCAATA
>JAUVSX010000194.1 GCA_030596915.1 Chloroflexota bacterium
GACGAGGCCGGGCAGGCTTTGACCGCGCTCAGGATCAGTCTAGATCTTGTAGGACAGGATCTTCCCAAGGAACTTGGCGACCTCCGCCGACGGGTCGCGGACGCAACGGCTCTGGCTGATGGCACAGAACCTGCGTCCTCCGGCGCCCGACAGCGTCGGAATCGGTCCTGCTCTGGAAGGCTTCTGCACCAGCTTCGCCGAACGCACGCAGATGTCCATCAAGTACCGTGCGGCCGCCGCGCCGGGCGTGATCCAGCGCCGTGGCCGGCTATTGCATTGGAGGCCCCTTCTGAGTTCAGCCAAGCGAAAAAGCGAGATGTGGCACACCGCACTCCGGCTGTTCGGGAGCAGCATCTCTGCGGACAGAGCGCGCTTGCAGGGTGCGAAAGACGACATAGGAGCGCTCTGTGTTCCGGCCGACGAGACACGTGATAGCCCGCGAAAGCGACTGAGGACATGCCATCTTGGTGAGGAGGTTGACAATGCCTGGGCAATCTGAAGATCTGAGCAAAGAGGAGGTCCTGCGCCTTTTCAAGAAGAGCTTCTCGGCGTCCGAGCGGCGGCAGGAGCTTCGAAAGAGCCTCCGCAAGTCGGAGCTGACGAATCTCTATGAGGTGGCCCGCTTCCTCCGCGAGGACACGAGGAGGGAACTGGGTGTATACCTGGAGAACGTCTATGCGTACGTGCAGGACCCCCTCGTGGCTGAAAGAGTCCCCGCCGCCGGGATCCAGCCAATCGGCGTCGGGTGGGAACCGGGCCTGGCGGATGGGCCAACCAGCGCGAGGCTGGCCGTTGTGGACTACAATGCCGATACCGGCGTGTTGACTCCGCCAGCGCACTGGAATACGAGGAAACGGCGTTTCGAGGGACCGGACGGGCAACCCCTGGGACCCGGCCAGAGTGGGCTGTTCCAATTCCACCAGGTGAACGCGTGGGTCGTCATTCAGCACGTCATCGACATGTACGAGAGCCCGTTCGCGCTGGGGCGGCCGATTCCGTGGGGTACTGGTGGCAATCGCCTGATCATCGTTCCCCACGCGGGTTACGGCGAGAACGCGTACTACGATCGGCACAGCAAGTCGCTGCAGTTCTTCTACTACGGGACGGATGACGCGCCAAAGTACACCTGTCTATCTCATGACATCATCACCCACGAAACAGGGCACGCGCTTCTTGACGGCATCCGCCCCCTCTACTTCCAGTTCACTTCGGTGGAGACCGCGGCATTTCACGAATTCGTCGCCGATCTGACCGCGATTCTCGTTGCGCTTCGAAACAACGATGTCCGCAGCGTTGCCGCGTTGCAGACCGGGGGCGATCTTTCGCGACAAAGCGTCATCAGCGGCCTGGCAGAGGAGTTCGGCGAGAGCGTGGTGGGTCTGCCAGCCCTTCGTGACGCAAACAACTCCCTCACGATGGACGATGTCAAGGGGAGCCGCAGCCCACATCATTGCTCGCAGGTATTGACGGGGGCGATGTACGAGATCCTGATCGCCATCGCTAACAACTACCTGGCGGAGCAATCCGAAGGGACTCGCAAGGTGTCTCCTGCTCAAGCGCTGTGGTGGGCCACGCAGAGATTCGGTCGCATCGCTCTCCAGCCGCTGGACCTGTGCCCGCCGATGGATATCCGGTTCATTGACTATGCGCGCGCTGTCCTGCACAACTTCGAGGTGTACGAGCCAGCAGCTTCGCCACGAAGAGCATTCTACGGCGACTTGATCCGGTGCGTTTTCCACTCGCGCAAGATCTGTCATACATGTCCGGAGGGGTGCGTCGCTGACCCTTGCTCGCTGGAGATGAGAGATCTCCCGAGCAGGTGGCGCGTCTACCACGACATTGATGACATAGCCCGATCCCGCACCGGCGCTTACTACTTCCTCAACGACAACAGGAACAGCCTGGGGATTCCACCGAACCAGGACATCACGGTCGCGGATCTGTACGACACGAGCAAGTATGGTCGTGCTGCGAGCCGCGTGCCCCGCGAGGTAGTCCTGCAGTATGTGTGGCGCGAGGAGTTCGAGTTGGAGGGATCAGGGTTCGGCCCCCTGCAAAGCCAGACAGCAGAGCTGTTATGCGGCGGCACGCTTGTGCTCGATGGGCGCGGCAATGTGCTATCGTGGACCCACAAGCCAGGGAGGGAGTTGGACAGCGACGGGGAAGAAGGGGCAGAGCGCCTGGAGCAGTTGCGCACTCACATTGCCGACCAGGTGCGTGGCGGGATGGTTGGAATGCGCGGTGAGGCGGAGGCGGAGGTCTTCGGCCACTGGACTCCTCCGGTCGTGGCGGATGCACGGAGCGGTACGCTACGACTGGAGATAGCACCGCACCTGCGCAACACATTCCGCACTGAGCAGGGAGGTTCCGCACGGACGGAGCGCGACTCAGAGGACGCCGTTTGGCGATGGGGAGGAGACGAATGGACGATAAGCTTCTAGTGCGCGCCTACAATGTCGGCTTGGGCGATTGCATCTATGTCAGGGTGCCCGACGATGAGGAGGACCGCCACATTCTGATCGACTGCGGCAACGTCTACGGTAAAGAGTCCCTGATGCAGGTTGCCTTGGACGATCTGATGAAGGACCTGCCGACGGATGAATCCGGCAAGAGACGGCTGGACCTGCTCGTCATCACGCACCGCCACAAGGATCATATCGCGGCGTTCGATCTGAATCTGGAGTGGTTCAAGGGCATCCGTATCGACAACATCTGGCTCAGTGCCGCAATGGATCCCGAACACCCACAGGCAGACGATGCCCAGCAGTTGCACTTCTTTGCAGCCGAGGCGCTGCGCGCCATGCAGAGAATGTCGCTAGGCGCAACTCAGGATGCCCTTGCACGGGACTTGCTCAGCGTGAGCGGCTACAGCAACGATGACGCCCTGGTTGCGCTCCGAGCGACCCTGCCGTCGAATAACGGGCTGCCAGGCGACCAGCCACTGTACGTACACGACAGGACCCCACCGGATCAACTCAATATCTTCGCCGATAACACGACCAGGTTCCGCGTGCTTGCACCGGCCGAGAACATCGACGGCGTGTACCTGGGCAGAACAGTCGATGCCTTACGGGCCTACAGTGGCCTCAGCGGTCTGGTGCTCCCCAGCGCGCCCAGGGACCTCGGCGATGAGCCTCTCGCGGCGGCGGAGAGGATGGGTGCGGTCTCAGCCGCCCGTGTGGCGGGCCTAGCCGACAACTGGGAGGACGAGGCCCACTACCCCACGAACATCAGTGCGGGTGACTTCCGCCGTCTGCGGACGCGGCTCGTCAACAATGCACTGGCCTTTGTCCTGAAGGACGGGGAGCTAGTCAACAACACGAGTCTCGTGCTGCTACTTGAGTGGCGAGGTCGAAGACTATTGTTCACCGGCGACGCCCAGTGTAGGTTCACACGGAAAGGCGAGTTCACAGCGGGCAAGAGCAACGGCAGTTGGAACGCGATGTGGGCGACGCATAGAGAGCTCCTAGATCAACCGCTGGACTACCTGAAGGTAGGCCACCACGGCAGCCACAATGCCACGCCCTGGCGGGCCAGGGAGGAAGGTGCGCAACAGGACCACCCCGTCAATCAGATCCTGGATGCGATGCTGCCTCGCGAGAATCCGACCGCCAAGGTCGTGCTATCGACCGAGCGCACGAACAGCTACGGGAAAATCCCGTTCAGAGAGTTGACCTTGGAGTTAGGCGAGAGGGCCACTAACCCCCAGAGAGCGTACTCTGAACAGATGCACTACACGCCGGGCAAGCTTAAGGAGAACCACCAGGTACACCTTGTGCCGGATGACGTGCCTCAACCAGAGCGGACAGACCTTCACTACCAGGTTACCGGATCGCCAAGCACGCCGTACGTCGATGTGGAGATGCTGCAGGCGCCCGATTGGGCCGGTGGGAACTAGTGGGCTGGCCGGCCTTCCTGACCGCGTCTTCGGAGCCCCTCCGAGCCCAGCCAGCCCGTCTGAGGCACCAGATGAAAATGACCGACCAGCACTGCTCGTCACCTGAGAGGGGTAGGGACCGCAGCCGGATGCGCATCAGGGCGTGCCCCCTCTGCGGGTGAGCGGCACAGCTCAGCGAAATAGCTATACATAGCCTGACAGGAGACCTATGTCCAACGAAAACACCACAGTGGATCCCGAAGCCAAGGCCACTCCGGAGCCCAGCGCGGATCACGTCGACAAGCAGCCGAGCGCGGTGGAGCTTGAGCCCACACCAGCCAAGGTCCGAGTCACTGGCACCGTATACTCGAAAACTGACGGCGCCAGGGAGCAGCTGGCCGGGGCGCTGGTATTTGCCAAGGCCAAGGACGGAACTGGCGACATCCCGAGGCCGGCCGAAACAGGCGAGGACGGCACCTACGAACTCGCACTCGCGCCAGGCGAGTGGGAGATCACGGCGTGGCACAAAGACCGTGCGACGCCTGAGGCGGTCACCCGCACGTTTGAGGGCAATGCAGATGGCCTAGATTTTGACCTCCTCCCTGGTGTGCCAGGGTTCACCGTAGCAGGGACAGTTGTCTGGCAGGACACCAAGGAGCGCATCGGCGGGGCGCTAGTCGACGCCACCCAGAGAACGGCGCGTGGTGCAGTCACGGAACGCAGACGTGCCTGGACCAACAAGGACGGTAGCTTCCGATTCGGTGATCTGGTGAAGCCTGGTAGGTGGAAGATAGTAGTGCTCCACGCAAAGGCCCTCCCGCGGCACGAGCCAAGACAGGTGACTATCGTCCGCAACGAATCCAATCTGGTCCTTGAGACATGGCGCAGGCAGGGCGTGGCTGATAAGAGGCTCGGCTTGATCTTCTTCGCTGCGCTTTGCGTCGCTTTGGTGGTGATCGTGGCCCTGTATGTAGTGGCGCACCAATTCCTGGCGGTGGATCTTGGCCCTGAAGGCAGCGTGATAGTGAGCATGGTTAACCGGGCGGAGGAGCATATCGCCGCCACTGCGACGGTCACCACGACATCCGAGCTATCTGCGACGGTGGCCGGCATTAGGAGCAGCTGGGAAGTCATCTCGAGCACAAGTCCGGTCCTGAGCATGCAGGACAGACAGCTCGTCAGCGCGGTAATCGGCGACCTGGAGCAATCGCTCGAGGAGAACCGGCTGGAAGAGGCCCGCGTCCATTTGGACAGCCTGCGCCACGTAGTCGAGCCGCTGTTGCGCGGCTTCTTCTGGGCTCGTGATCCCTGGCGCCTGCTGGAGGTGCTATGGTGGGCCCTGGCTGGAGTTCTGTGCAACCTGATCATCACGACGGGGGGCTACCTGCGCTGGCATCGCTTCTACCGAGAGGGCGTTTTTCTGCACGTGGCGCAGCTCCTCACGGTGCCCCTGCTGGCGCTGGTCTTCGTGTTCCTGGCCTCCAACGTTGGGGTGAAGATCGAAATTGCCGGCACAGGTGAGGTCACGCTGGATCTCTCGGACACGCGCATCTTGGTTGCCGTGTCTTTCCTCATCGGTTCCCGACCTTGGGCCATCTGGCGGTACATGCAGGAGACGGCCGGCAAGATCACCGGCCAGCAGGACTAGGCATTCGTTGGCGACTGTGTTGGGCGCCCGAGCGCTGATCGGGAAGGGGGTGTGGTGGGCTCTGTGAAAAGGGACGCGGCGGGTAGCTCCACGTGTGACGGGCAACAGGCCCGACGGATGCGCCAGGCGCAGATTAGGCGGAGTTGGTCCTGCGCGGATGCTGGTTCATCCCGCTCGATTCGCGACCACTGTCCGCCGTCCTGCCCACAAGCGGCCCACGCGACCCACTGCCTCTGCACGATGCTTGGTCAGAAGTCAGCACCAAGCCACAAAGTGGCCCAGTAGAATGACGGCATAGTTCCAAACACATCCCACTGTAGCCTTCATCGCAGCTACGGCCCGCCGAAGGTGGTAGAATGATGGTCGCGCAGCCGGACACCACTCTGGGGTTCATTCCGCAGGGAGACAGGCTGTTTGTGCGCAGGTCAATCGATCTGGCCGTGAACCCGCGGGCAGGAATGCCAAGGGAGTTGCGCGGGGGCACCCGCGCGGCCGGGAGCGGAGTGCCACGGACTCATTCATGCGTAGAGGAACGCCGGCCAGCCCGTGGTCATCTGATGCACCGGCGCCACGCCTGCCTCAGCGTGCGGACGCAGAAGAACTGGGTCAGCGCCAGCCGACTGCCAGGAGGGCCAGACACGTGTACTGACTGCCAGCGGAGTGAAATCGCGTCCGAATCTAACTGGCGCAAATGGCGTGCCGCAACCAGACGTGGTTCCTGCGTCAAGTTCGTGCGGCTCCGCGAAGTCGCGCAGACTGCACGGTTCACTGGGCTGACTGGCTTGAATCCTCAACCATCCTCCGAGCTACGGACCGAATGGGGCTCATCAAC
>JAUVSX010000010.1 GCA_030596915.1 Chloroflexota bacterium
GACCCAGTCGCGCCCTTTGAACGCGTTCAGCAGGGAAACCGCTTTGCGGTTCGCCGGCATCCCATGATCGGCGACGATGCCGAAGACTGTCTCACCATCGTCGAACCGCTCCAAGAAGGCGCCCACGAAACGGTCCGCGGCGCGATAGTACTCCCGGACGACCGCCCAGCACTCCTCGGCCGAGTCGGGATCGTACTCTCCCCCCGTTGGGTCAATCAGCCCAAGAAACGCGTGCTCGACGGCATCCAGGATATGCCAGTGCAAGACCAGGAGCGACGCACTGGTCTCCTCCATCGCCAGCCGCGCAGCGCCGGACCACCACGCCGCCTCGTCAGCCATCACTTCGGCCACCGTCCCCCAGTCCAACCAGCCGCGAAGGTGCAGTTTGACGGAAAGCCCGGAGTGGACGTAGGGACCCAGCTCCTCCACAAGGCGCGGCCCGAGCGCGGGATCGGAGCAGAACCGCCCGTCTATTGGGAACGCATCGCTCCGATAGAGGCGCACTTGCTCACAGTCGGGCGATAGGTCGAGCAGTTTGAAACGGAACGCGCCTTCGGTATGCCCTTGGTCAGCCGTGTCGAAGTCGGCCCGCACCCACGCGCTCCACTCGCCGGCCCGAAGCGTCGCGATCGGACGAGCCGCATCTCTGGTGGCGGTGATCGTGAGGGTGTCGTAGGCGCATCCTCGGCCCCAGGCGAGGGCGTGATAGGTCGGCCCGTTGCCCGGTGTAGCCGTCGCGACTGGAAGGACAGTCTCGAGAGGTGGCACTCCCGACTCGGGGAGTTTCGCCCAACCGGCGGCCGGCGTGAGACTGATCGGGTCGGTCGTATCGATCTCGGCGCAGTTGTGATAGACGGTCGGGGCCGCGAGATCGAAGTAGGACCGCGAGGGTTGGTATAGCCAATCGATGAACGTGGCGGCCTGCGTCGTAGGCGGGTATCCGGCGAAGTTCATCACGACGCTTCGCTCGCCCTGCCTGGCGAACGCTTCCCACAGATACTCTGCCCTGCACAGCCCAGCCGCGAAAGCATCGGCGTCGTGGCGCTCCCATACAGGCTCGCCTGGGATGTGCGTGCCCCACTGGATGATCCCGTGGGTTCCAGGTGTCGCGCCGGTTGCAATCGTGTTCCAGTTGGCCGGCGTCTGGGCGGGGATCACGGGTCGGATTCGGGTGAAGCAGCCCCGCCGCACGAGCTCCCCGAAGTTGGGCAGCACGCCCTCCGCGAGGAATCGCTCCATCAGCGTCGGCACCATCGCGTCAAGCCCAAGGATCACGGCGCGTCGCGGGGTCGGTTCGGATGCGTTGTCGGTCAAAGTCCTGCACTCCTCTCTATGGAGCCCCTCACCTCCATGGTGTTGGCCAGTTGGGCCGTGGGACCTCTCCAGAAGGCGGCGAGCGGTAGGGTTGCTTATGTCGCGACTACACGCGGGCGACTCCGCTCCTCTGCAGCTCGACGATCAGCTCGTGAATGCGATCTAGCCCCGCCTCGAGGTAATCTGGGGGCAAGCCGTAGCTGATGCGCAGGTGGTGATCAGCCCCGAAGTGGTCGCCTGGTGCAATCAGAACGCTCTTCTCCCGGATCAGCCGCTCGACGAGCGCAGTAGAGTTGACGTCAAGGTGATAGCGCGCGAAGGCAATGGCTCCAGCCCGAGGTGGGACGAGGGAGAAAGTACCCTCGTGACTCTCCAGCCACGCGTCGAGGATGGGGAACCCGCGACGGACATACGATCTGCCGCGCTGAATCAGGCGCGGGCGCACCTCCGGGGAGAGCGCGATGGCCGCAAGCTTGTTGGAGAGCGCCGCCGCGCTGATCGTCGTGTAGTCGTGCCGAGCCCATATCTGGCCGATGGTGCCTCGGGGCGCCACGACCCAGCCGATGCGGAGCCCGGGCAGCCCGTAGGCCTTGCTCACGCTGTTCGTGGCAAGCACCTTGTCGTACCTGCCCCAGAACGAGGGTGTCTGGGCATCGGTCAGACGTTCGGCGCCGCTGTAGACCTCGTCGGCGAGGATCCAGGCGCCGCTCCCTGCGGCCACGTCGACAATCGCGTCCATCTCCCCGTCGGTGAGGGTGTAGCCCGTGGGGTTGTTCGGGTTGCAGACGGCAATGAGCTTCGTGGTACCCGACACGACGTCCGCCAACTCATCCAGGTCGGGAGCCCAGCCTCGTTCCTCCCTGAGGTGGAACCCCTTGACGGTCAGACCTGTGCTGTGGCCGATGCCCCACAACTGGAGGTAGTTAGGCAGCATCTTGACCAGCTCGCCGCCCGCCTCCATAATCGTCTGGAGCGTAACGAGGTTGGCCTCGGCGCACCCGACAGTGACGAGTACGTTGTCCGGCGTTGCGCCGGGGTAGAGAGCGACGATGCGCTCCCGTAGCTCGACCGTGCCGTTCACTTGCGGGTAGTTGAGCGACGTAGCCAGGAGGTCCTCGACGGCGTCGGCATCGTCCAGCAGCTCGCGCACAGCAAGCGGGTGAACGCCGCTCTCCGACAAATTGTACTCAACCAGGTTTTCCCACGTACTCAGGAGCCGTTCCAACTCGAAGGGCACAAACGGCATATCTCTCAGTCTCCTCTTGGCAGGTTGCTGCGCACCTGACCCAATCGGCCGCGAGGCGATGCGGTCCCGCGTGCAGGGCTCCGGGGGGCCACCCTACGTCGACGACGTGCGCACCATTGGCGGGACTGGCACGGTCGCTATTCGGGCTGCCAGCGCAGGATCATGTTGCGGGCGGCCGCGACCTCGTCCAGCCGGCGCACCGGCGCGTTGTGCGGCGCATCGTACAGAAGCTCGGGGCTGACCCGGGCCTCTTCGGCGATTGCGAGGAGCGCATCCGCGAACCGGTCAAGCGTCTCCTTGCTCTCCGTCTCCGTCGGCTCGATCATCAGCGCCTCGCGCACAATCAGCGGAAAGTAGTTAGGTGGCGGGTGGAAGCCATAGTCGATCAGCCGCTTCGATACGTCGAGCGCACGCACATCCGGCGCATCCTCAAACCGCCCCTCGCAGACGAACTCGTGCATGCACGTCCGGTCATACGGGATTGGATAGACACCCTTGACAGCGCTCATCAGGTAGTTGGCGTTGAGAACGGCGTGCTCTGCCACGCGGCGCATTCCCTCCGCCCCAAGCATGCGGACATAGGTGTAGGCTCGCACCCATATGCCGAAGTGACCGTAGAAGGCCTTGACACGGCCGATCGGCTTAGGTGGAACGACCAGCGTGAAGTGCGGCGCGTCCTCCTCCGACTGCTCAACGTCCATCGCCACCACTGGGCCGGGGAGGAAATCGGCCAGGCTGGCAGCCGCACCGACTGGGCCGCACCCTGGCCCACCGCCGCCGTGGGGCGTGCTGAACGTCTTGTGCAAGTTGTAGTGCAGGACATCGAAACCCAGATCGCCCGGGCGTGCGATGCCCAGCAGAGCGTTCATATTCGCGCCGTCGCCATACATCAGCCCACCGTGCTCGTGTACAAGGGCCGTGATCTCCTCCACGTTCTGTTCAAACAACCCCAGCGTGTTGGGGTTGGTCAACATCATCCCGACCAGGCGAGAGCTGTGCTCCACGCAGGCGGTCTCGAGCGAGGCCAGGTCCACATTGCCGCGCCCGTCGGAGGGAATCTCGATCACGCGCAGACCGCTCATGCTTGTCGTCGCCGGGTTGGTCCCGTGAGCGGAATCTGGCACGAGCATCACATCCCGCTGAGGGTCCCCCCGGTCAATGTGGTAGGCGCGCATCATCAGCACGCCCGCCAGCTCTCCCTGAGCGCCCGCAGCGGGCTGCAGGCTGACAGCCGCGAATCCACCGATCTCGCTGAGAAACTGCTGGAGCGAATAGCCGACGAAAAGCGCGCCCTGGGTCGTCTCCTCATCCTGATAGGGATGAAGGTAGGCGAAGCCCGGCAGGCGCGCCATCTCCTCGTTGATCCTGGGGTTGTGCTTCATCGTGCAGGAGCCCAGCGGGTACAAGCCGATGTCAACGGCGTAGTTCATCTGGGACAGGCGCGTGTAATGGCGCACAAGGTCCGATTCGCTCACCTCCGGCAGGGGGAGGTCAGAACGCACCAGCCCCGCGGGCAGGTCCGTGGGCGGCACGTCGAGGTCGGGAAGACGGACGGCGCACCGCCCCGGGCGTGATATCTCGAATAGCAGCGGCTGGGTCATAGTACGTGGTCCTTCACGACTGGGTACTGATCCGGATTCCTACAACGCAATGCCGCAAAGATGCAGAGACGCAGAGAAACCCCAGGGCTTTGCCGCTTTGCGCCCCTGGCGTCTTTGCGTTGAGCTACGGGCACCCACGTTATGCTCCGCACGCGTCACCCAACGCCTCGACGAGGAGGTCGATGTCCTCACGCGGGTTCATCTCTGTCACGCACACGAGCATATGGCCCTGGAGGTGGGGGTAGTCCCGCCCGAGATCGTAGCCGCCGAGGATGCCCCACTCGTCGATGAGGCACGCGTTGATGGCTTTGACAGGACGCCGGCAGCGGACAGCAAACTCCTTGAAGAAAGACTTCTCCCGCAGGACGGTGTAGCCCTCAAGCTGGTCGATCTGATCGGCGGCATAGTGAGCGCGGTGGTAGCAGAGCTCTGATAGCTCCCGCAATCCGCGCCGACCCATGGCCGCCATGTAGACCGCGGCTGCCAGCGCGATCAACCCCTGGTTGGTGCAGATGTTGGAGGATGCCTTCTCGCGACGGATGTGCTGCTCGCGGGTCGACAGCGTAAGCACGAAGCCCCGTTTCCCCTCGGCATCGACGGTCTGCCCCACCAGGCGACCAGCCATCCTACGAACGTACTTGTCACGCGTGGCAAAGAACCCGAGGTAGGGTCCACCGAAGGTCAAGCCCGCCCCCAACCCTTGCCCCTCTCCCACGACAATATCTGCCCCGTATTCCCCCGGCGGTTTGAGCAGGCCCAGTCCGATTGGATCAGCTACTACGACGAGAAGCGCCCCAGCTTCGTGGGCCGCTTCCGCCACGTCACTCAGGTCCTCGATACGTCCGAGGAAGTCTGGATACTGCACAATGACGCATGCGGTGTCCCCGTCGACCTGCTCGCCCAGCGCCTCCAACGTCGACGCCGGTGCCATCGGCCCGGAGTGAACGTCGCCAACGACGTGAAGGCCCATCCCCTGAGTGTAGGTGCGCACGACGGCCCGATACTCGGGGTGCACCCAGGGTGAGACCACCACCTTCCGCCGTTTGAGCCGATGTACGTTGATCGCCGTGATGACGGCCTCGGCGGTCGCCGTGGCGCCATCGTAGTGGGAGGCGTTCGATACCTCCATCCCCGTGAGCGCGCAGATCATCGTCTGGTACTCGAAGACGGTCTGCAGCGTGCCCTGGCTGATTTCTGGCTGATACGGGGTATAGGCTGTGTAGAACTCACCCCGACGCAAGACGGCGTCGACGACGGCGGGAACGAAGTGGTAGTAGGCCCCGGCGCCCAGAAAGCAGGGGCCGTCAGCAGCGCTGTAGTTGGCCCCGGCCAGGGACTCCATTTCGCGGCGCACGTCGATCTCGGAGAGACCGGGCGGCAGGTCAAGCTCGGGGAAGCGAACGGAGGCAGGGACGCACTCGAATAACGATTCGATCGATGGCGCACCTATGCGGGAGAGCATCTCCTCCCGGTCTGGGTCAGAATGTGGAATATATGGCATATGAGAAAACCCGTGGCAGCTTCGTGGCGGTGGCGCCAAAATGCCAGGCACCCCGGCTCGCAGGACGGCAAACGACAGCGGGACGCGCAGCCCCAGACGGCGCGAACTCTCCACGCGGGCCACCCCGGCCGCCCCCCAGCCAGCCCCGGAGGCGAGGGAATGGCAGGAGCACCCAGGATAGCCTAACCTTCTTCTTGCGCCGCGAACTCCTCGTAGACGTCGCCCTCCAGGAGCATATCGTACTGGCTGGGGTCGCTAGGCCTGAAGCGCATCATCCAGCCTGCTCCGTATGGATCTTTGTTGACGATCTCTGGCTCATCCTCCAGTGCCTCGTTGACACCGGTGATTTGGCCGCCCATTGGCATATGGAGATCGGAGGCGGCCTTCACCGACTCGACGACGCCCCAGATGTCGCCTGTCTCCAGCTCATCCCCCACGTCCGGCAGTTCCACGTACACAACGTCGGACAGGGACTCCTGAGCGTGGTCCGTGATGCCACAGACGAGATCATCGCCGTCCCAGCGGACCCACTCGTGGCTTTCCGTGTACCGCGCGTCGGGAATCAGATCCATTGCTACACCTCCGTGAACGTCAAGTGGTAGTGCCCTCGTGGCCAGTGCTTCGGCCATTATAGCACCCTAGTCGAATGGGTACAAAGTGGGGAGAAGGGCCGCGCCGTCCCCCCTTGTGTGCCGTACACAATAGTGGTATGATGTACGGCAGGAGGGCGGCTATGGAACGAACCAAGCTGACGATACGCGTGGATCGGGATCTGCTCGAGCAGGCCAAGCGATACGCGCGGGAGAACGACACGAACCTCACACGGCTGGTATCAACCTACCTGGGCCGGATCGTATCACGGAACGATCCCCTGACAGAGGCGCCGACAGTCCGTCGCCTTTCCGGCATACTCCCGCCGGAAGCCTCGGTCGAGGTCTATCAGAAGTACCTGGCAGAGAAGTATGCCAGCCAATCTCAAGGTACTGGTTGACCTCAACGTCATCCTCGACGTTGTCCAGCGCCGCCAGCCCTTCTACTCGGCGTCATCGGCCGTTCTTGCCCACGCCGAGACCCGCACGATCGACGGATTCGTGGCAGCCCACAGCGTGACGACTCGGTTCTACCTGGTCGCAAGATTCGCGTCCCTGCGTCAAGCTCGCGTAGCTGTTGGGCAGATTGTGTCGATTCTCCGGGTGGCAGCCGTCGACGATGCGGTTATTGCGGGCGCTCTCCAACTGCCGTACGGCGACTTTGAGGACGCCGTGCAGATGATGGCGGCGGTTCGTGCCGGCGCTGAATACGTCGTGACGCGGAACATAGACGACTACAAGGTCGGGCCGCTACCGGCCCTGCGGCCGGTCGAGCTACTGGCGCTGATCTAGCCGGTTCGGGAGCCTGCTTGCGTCGCGACTGGTTGGTTGACTCGGTCTGACGTGCAAGCCATGTGGGGCGCCCCCACTCGCCGAAGTCGAGCACCCGGGCGTAGGCGGCGGGCTCCTCGCCGGCAACGGTGGCGGCTCAGATAGTCTCGGAGTGGATGCCGGACTTGCGCTCGAAGGCCGGCAGATTCTCCTCAAGCGCGCGGCTGCCCGGCGGTGCCTCGTGCAGGCCCGAAATCCTGAGCACGCACGATACCCCAGGTCAGGCGAGGTCATGGTCACAACGAAGCGCGCGGCACGCCGTGTGTCGAGCAAGGACGGACAGTTACCGCGTTGGCGCAAGTCGGGACACCCCGGCCGCCGTGGCGAACCAAATCGCGCCGTCAGGGCCGATCACGATGGCGCGTACGTCGTTCGACGCCAGACCATCCGCCTCGGTGTAGGTCACCCACGTCCACCCGTCGAACTGCGCGGCGCCGCCCCCCCGGGTCCCCAACCATAGCGAACCATCATCGGCGACGGCGAGGGCAGTGACGTCATCTCCTGGGAGCCCGTCTGCCTGGGTGTACGTCTCCCAGCCATCGGTGAGGCGAGAGACACCGAGGCTCTGCATACCGATCCACACCGCGCCCTCGGGCCCCACGGCGATGGCTTGGACGTAGTTCTCTGCCAGGCCGTCGGCCTCTGTGAGCGTGGTCCAGACCTCACCATCGAAGCGGGAAATCCCACCACCGGTTGGATCCATGAAACCGCCTCGCGTCCCGACCCCGAGATCGCCCTCGGTTCCCTCGGCGATGGCTAGCACATCGAAGCCGGCCAGACCGTCCTCCACATCGAAGTGGCGCCAGGTCTCCCCATCGAAGCGGGACAGGCCAATACGGGTGCCCACCCACAGCACGCCCGCGGGCGTGACGTGGACGACCTGCACGTCGTTCGCTATCGGCCCGTCATCCAGTTCGATGGGCGTGCGGTGCGTCGTCCACGCGCCCCCGCGCGACCAGGAGACGCCGCCCATGTAGGTGCCCACCCACACGGCGCCATCAAGGGCTACGGCGATTGAGCGCACGTGCCTGCCGACCCCGTTGTCGTCCGCTAGCTGATAGCTCGCCCACGTCTCACCATCGAAACGGGCCACCCCGTCGCTGGTCGCGAACCAGAGCGCGCCGTCCGGGGCGGCGGCGGCGCACCAAACCTCGTCATGGGGCAGGCCATCTCGAGTGGTGTAGGTCGTCCAATGCAACGGACTGTCGCCCGCGGGGAGCGACGGGGAGAGAGTAGCGCTTAGCTTGGGATGGCGCGATGTGGGAAACAGCGCAGCAGTGCGGGTAGGTTGCGCCAGACTGTCGTCCGGCGCGAGCGTGGTGGAAGACGACGGCGTGAGCGCCGTGGTAGGCGTGGAGGCGGATGTCGGCGCGTTGTGCGGAGCGCATCCTGCAACCACGACGACGAGCAGCGCAGCGCAGACCGCGCGGAGCAGGGAGAGCCTGTTGTTCAATGAGCGCGTCTCTCTGAAGAGTGCCGCCCGCCGGACTGTTACCCGCCCGAAGCGGAAGGGAGGCCGGCGCGAGCGCCGCGGAAGGCGACCCGAAGACACACAGGGGCTGCGCTTCACACGACTCTGGGCACGCGGGCGAGTATTTCGGAGACGACCTCGTAGTTGATCGTGCCGAGCCACTCGGCCGCTTCCTCTGCGGTGATCCTGTCATCCCCCTGAGGCCCGATGAGCACCACCTCGTCACCCACCCGTACGCCCGGTATGTGCGTGACGTTGATCATCGTCTGGTCCATGCAGACACATCCGACAATCGGGGCGCGCTGGCCACGGATCAGCACGGCGTTCCAGCGGGTCGGTCCCCGCCGGAATCCATCAGCGTAGCCGACCGGAATCACAGCGATAGTCTCTTCGGATTGCGTGCAGTAGGTGTTGCCGTAGCTCACGAAGCAGCCAGGTGAGAGCACCTTGACCTGGGCAACCGTCGTCTTCCAGGTCAACGCGGGGCGGAAACCGACCGGCAAGGCGACGGCTGGGGAAGGCTGGAGCCCATACATGGCCAATCCCAATCGCACCATATTGAACCGCGAGTCCGGCAGCCTGAGCAGCGCAGCCGAGTTGGCGCAGTGCACATAGCGGAAGGCCACGCCAATGTCGGCGAGGCCACTCAACACCCCCTGGAACCGCCCAAGCTGCCATTGAGCGTAGCTGAGGTCGTCGGCGTCGGCCGTCGAAAAGTGAGTGAAGATACCCTCGAGTTCGAGCCCCGGCAGACCGCGCACTTCCTCGACGAACGCCAGAACCTGGTCGGGAAGCAGCCCCAGGCGACCCATTCCCGTATCCACCTTGATGTGCGCGCGCGCCGCCCGGCGCAGGTCACCCGCGGCACGGCTGAAGGAACGCGCCACGTCGCGGTCGTAGAGCGTGATCGTAACGTCGTGCAGCAGCGCTTCACGCGCCTGCCATCCCGGCGTGTATCCAAGAATCAGGATCGGCGCATCAACTCCTGCCTTGCGTAGACGCACCGCCTCGTTGAGGGACGCCACACCGCAGAACGCCGCCCCGTTGTTGATCGCGGTTTGCGCCACCTTGACCGCGCCGTGACCCTAGGCATCAGCCTTGAGCACGGCCAGTATCTCCACGCGCGGCTCCACGATCTCCTTGATGCGCCGGACGTTGTACGCTATCGCCTCAAGATCGACGTCCACCCACGTCGGGCGCTCAGGACGGGTCACACGCACAGTCTCCCATCCCGGCTCCTGCCGCGCGAGCCGGACGGCATCCCGCTCAGGATCGGCAAGCAGCACGTGGACAACCTGTTCCATGCGGTCGTCGACGTCACCCTTGACGAGCAGGACGTCGCCATGTCCCAGCCACTCTCGCAGGAAACGCGCCGCATCGGTGACCGTATAGGTCACGAGGACGCGGTTGCCGGGCAGCCCTGCCTCCTGCGCCGCTTCGGCGATCCAGGCGCCGTGTTCGCCCCGGGTGACCAGGAGGTCAACAAACCCGGCCGCCGCCTGGCCAACCTGGCGATGTGCCTGCACAGCGTAGCCGCCGAGCTGCGACATACCGCCCAACACCGCGACACGGCGCTCGGCGGGGTATTCGGCCAGCGTCCTAAGCCCGGCGAGCATCGAGGCCGGGCTCGCGCTATACGTGTCGTCGAGGATGATGGAGCCGCCGACACCCTGGAGAGGGTTGATCCGGCCCGGGCTGGGGCGCAACACTTCAAGCGTATCGACGATGTCGCCCCAGGGAACCCGGTAGACCAAACCCACTGCGATTGCAGCCAGCAGTGTGTAAACGTGATGGCGCCCGATGAGACGTGTACGGACCTCGCCCTTGATTGGGTAGCCCGGCAATCCCATGCCCACTGCCCCCGGAAAGTGGACGGTGAACCGCAGACCATCCCCGTCTGTGCGGACGTCCGAGGCTACGAGATCGGCATCCGGGCTCTGTCCGAAGGTGATGACCTGACCCTGCGTACGCTCCCGCATCGCCAGCACCAGCGGGTCGTCATAGTTCAGGACTGCGGTGCCGTTCGGCGGCAGTATCTCGACGAGCCGGCCCTTCTCCTGGGCGATGGCGTCCAGCGTGTCAAAACACGCTAGGTGGACGTGGCTAATGCCCCTCACAACTGCCACCCCGGGTCGCGTCAGCTCCGCCAGGTGGGCGATCTCACCGTAGCTATCACAGGCGAGCTCCAGCACGGCGACCTCGTGTTCCGGGGACAAACCGGCCAGTGCGATCGGCAGTCCGAAGCGTCCGCTGAAATTCGCCGGGTTGCGAAAGACGCGCAGGCGGGTACCCAACACGGACACGATGGCCTCACGCGTGCTCGTCTTGCCGGTTGAGCCGGTGATGCCGACGACCTGAGGGTGGTACTTTCGCAAGACGTGGCGGGCCCAGTCCGTGAGCGCCCCCTGAGTGTCGGGGACCACAATGCACGGGCCCAGATACCCATCGAGGTCTGTAGGCGTCTGACACAAGATGCCGGCGGCGCCCCCGCGAACTGCCTGAGCGATGTAGTCGTGGCCATCGCCCCGATCGGTCTTGACCGCGACGAAGAGCTCCCCAGCGCGAAGGCGACGGGAATCATAGCAGAAACGGGGGAATTGCGTGATGGCGGCCTCGCCGACGAGCTGGCCGCCGGTCGCGACGAGGATATCTTGGAGGTAGATCATCGCACAGCCGATTCTATCATCGGGGGATGAGCTGGGCAAGGTGCTCTTTGCCCGCGCTCAGCCTGCGCTCCCCCCGCAGGGGGCGCGGGAGGAGACAGAAGCAAAGAGAAACCGCACGGCCTGCGGAATGGCCGTGCGGCTAAATCCTAGCGGTGCCGGCGTACCAGGCCTACCAGCGGTCGCCGCCGCCTCCGTACCCACCACCGTCACCGTAGCCGCTGCTTCGCTCTCGCCTGGGCCGGGCCTCGTCCACCTTGATGGCTCGCTCGCCCATGACCTTGCCGTTGAGCTGTTCGATAGCCTGCTTGGCGGCGCCATCGTCCGTCATCTCAACGAAGGCGAAGCCCTTCGAGCGACCCGTCATACGATCCGTGATCAGGCTCACGGACTCCACCTCTCCCAGCGCCCCGAAGAGCTCCGAGAGAGCGCCTTCGGTTACGGAGTAGTCCAAATTGCCAACGTAGAGTCTCTTTCCCATTCTTTTCGTCTCCTAGCGCAGCACTAAGCTGCTCATATGAGGCCTATATAGCCCGCACGCGGACGGCCTGCAGCCCCTTGGGGCCCTGTTCGACTTCAAACTCAACTAGCTGGCCCTCGCTCAACGAGCGAAAGCCCTGCCCCTCGACTGAGGAATAGTGGACAAAGACGTCACTCCCGCTTTCACGCGAGATGAAGCCATATCCCTTCTCGTCACTGAACCACTTAACGGTTCCGGTTTCTCGTTCGCTCACTTCCTGGTACTCCTTGTTCGTGTATATGATATTCGTTCTGGCGCCACGATGGCCAACCCGATTCCAAAAAAGACCGCCCAGTTTCCGCATGCCTGGACAGTCCTTTGGGATCCGGTCAGTGCCTACGTAGTCCTGCTTGCGATGCAGTATACCACCAATGGCGGAAAAGGTCAAATCGAGTGGGCGCTCAACGCCGCCGGATGGATGGAACTCCCAGCGCTTGACCGCAATAGGTCGGGACGTACAGTCGGCGCGGTCCAGATATCTCTCGGCCTACCTGACTTGCGGGGGGATTGGGGAAGACCTGACAGGCTTGCGCGTTCCGCCGGATACGGAGCCGACCGTGCGCCGCCATGAAGCGCACGTGGCGCGAGGGTCTTCCGGAAACCTGGCAACTAGACGTGGCCCAAGATAGGCGACAAGTCATCGTCATCGCACGGCCACGACACGCTCTGTGAAGCGAAAACCTGACAGGTTTCCACTGCATTGCCGTGGCGAAGCGCTCCGGCAGGGACCGCCCCGGGCTTGTCGTGATCAATATGTGTGACACGTAGCCCAAGTGGGGCCAAGACAAGCTGTCAGGTTTGGCGAGGCACAACCGGCAACACAATGTGCGAGGGATGCTCGGCGTCGTGGAACACCGTCTGGACAGCCGACCGCAGATCGCTTGGCCTATCCTGTCCCAGCCGACGCCCCGTGTTCGGGTTGCGGTCGAAGCGCGGGAACGAGCTGCTGGTCACGTGGACGCGTACGCGGTGCCCGACTTTGAAGAGATTGCTTGTGGCCACGAGGTCGAGCCTGAAGACGTTGACTTCGCCGGGGTTCACGAGGCTGGGCCGATCGTACCCCTCGCGGAAGCGAGCGCGAAGGATGCCTTCCGCGATGATGCGCGAGGTACCGTCCGGAGAGACGTCACACAGGCGCGCGACGAAGTCGGTGTCGGGCACGGTCGTGGAGGCGTAGAGTATTACTTCCAGGGGCCCCGTTACTTCCAGGGCTTCTTGCAGCGGCTCGGACGAGTAGATCAGAATATCGGGCCGGGTCTCAGTCGCGCGCTGGTCTTTGGGGCCGCAGTTGGCGCCAACGGCGACCCCCGGCAGGAAGGACGGTCCGCCAATCGTTGGGGCGGGGTCGTGTGGGTCGTACTCGTAGACGTCGGGCACTTCCCTTGATGGCGGCGCGGGCGACAGCCCACCACCGGCACCTCCGGCGTTCTCGCCGCTGCGAAGGAACCAGCACTCGTAATGCGTTCGTGCCAGAGGCCACTCTTCCTCGTCGCGCCAGCGGTCCTCGCCCATCACGAAGATGCGCACGGGCGGATCCTGGTCGAAGCCGTTGTCCAGACCCTTCAGGTGGTAGTCGAAGTAGCGCAACTGGAGCCCCGTCAGGTCGACGAAGCCGGCGGACGACTGCACGCCGTAGCTTCGGTCAGGATACGTCCCGCCGTAGACGCCATGCGCCCACGGCCCCACGCGCAGCCGTTGCCCCGCTCGGGCCGCCTCTGTACCACCCTCCTCCCGCATTCGCGCGTAGTTCTCCAGCGTGCCGAGCAGGAACAGGTCGTACCAACCGCCGACGTTGTAGGCCGGCACCTGCACCCGGTCGTACAGGCGAGTGGGGTCAATCGACTGCCAGAAAACGTCGCAGTTCTGATGAGCCATCCAGTCGAAGTAGTAGTCCGCCGTCCCGCTCTCGCGCAGGGTCGGCAGCTCGGACAGCGGCAGGTACGCGTAGTGGTCGGCGATCTGGGCGGAGGCGAGCAGGAGGCGCCCGGCCACGCCGGCGCCACCCTCCCCCGCCTGAGCCCGACGCAGCGCGGTATCGGGCGCGAGGAAGAGCAACGTCCAAAGGAGCGTGAATCCGAGCTGGAACGCCCCGCCCTGGTAGATCATCCCCTCGTATAGATCCGATGGCGAGACGATGGGAAAGATCGCCTGGAGGTGCGGGGGCTGAAGAACGGCGGTCAGCCACTGGCTGACGCCGACGTACGACGCGCCGGTCATCCCAACCTGGCCATTGCACCAGGGCTGGCCCGCGACCCACTCGACGGTATCGTAGCCGTCCGCGCCCTCGTGGACAAACGGGTAGAACTCGCCCTCAGACAGAAAGCGCCCCCTGGTATCTTGATAGACGACGGCGAACCCGACCTCAGCCGCACGCACAGGTTCGATCTGGATAGCCTGCATCGAGAGCGTGCTCTTGCCGTACGGCAGGCGGACGACGATGGCAGGGAGCGGACCAGCGCCTGCCGTACGGTATACGTCGGTCATCAAGAGGGTGCCGTCGCGCATCGGTACCGGTAGATTGCGGTCGACGAGAATGCGGTGTGACATCGCCGATTCCTCTCCGTGCGATGGGGGGTCTGCTGACAAGGACGCGGGCAGTATAGGCGATCGGCGCGTGGGGTCAACCACTGGGATTGGCACACCACGTAAACTCACAGCGTAGTTGGTGGCGCCACGGCTCGGGAGCACTCCGCGGCGATCGCAGGGCGGCCGATAGCGGCCGCTCAGACAGGAACACCCTGCGCCTGCACACCATCCAGTACAGTGAGAGCACTGAGCTTCCGGGGGCAGACGGATCGAGGAGGCGCGGGAATAAGAATTCTGGGGCCACTGATGGTCCTCGTCACGCTGCTGGCTGGCTGCCCGCCCTTCGCAGTGGTCCGATTCCAGGCGGCCGGGAGTCCGAGCTATACCGGCAACTGCACCAGGGGTTGCCGGGCGACTGCAACGGTCCCCACTGGATTGTGGAAGGTTAGGCACCGACTGGCGACACATCGCGGGTAGCGAGACGACCCATAGCAAGCGTGGCTACCGCTCGGCCCAGTCGGCTGGCAGGTCGATCAGATACATCTCGACTTGGTCGGTGCCCGAGCGGCCCCAGTTGCTCGTGAACACGATGCGGGTGAGGTCATGGTTGGCGCTTGCCTGCGGTTCAGCCCAGTAGTCGTGATCCTGGTCCTCGTCGGCAATCGAGTGGGTGTACGCCAGCCGCACAACACGCCCATTCGGCCGCAGCTCGATCGCGAAGACTTGGTTGTCCATCCACGTGTGCGACGTCGGATGGCCGCCGCTGTACGTCGAGATGAGCGCCCAACCCGGGCGGCGGAAGGCGCGCCCTGAGAAGTGGAGGCCAATGGGCGTGTGGCCGAAATCAATCGGCCACAGTTCCGTCACCTCGCCGGTCTCGAGGTCAAGCATCGAGATGTAGTCCGTATCGATCCCCGGGGAGACGAGCACCTCGCGACCGTCGGCGTCGAGGGCCGTATCGGAATGGCCGATGATGCGCAGCAGCCCGCGCCCATGCTGCAGGTCGCGGTCGTAGACCATCAAGCCGCCGGGGTGCGCATCATCGCCCAAGTGCCCCTCATCGCACCACGCGTCGTACCCGGCGAGGAAGTGGTTCCCCAAAGGACTGATCGTGACCGAGTCGATCTCCGATGGCGGCACTTCGCGCGTGGCAATCACCTCGTCTTCCAGCAGATCGTAGACGACGAAGCCGATGGTCAACCACTCCTCATTCTGGGCCATCAGACCCCAGTAGCGGCCGTCAATAGACGGGCTGCCCTCGTAGCGGGTCCAGACGGCAACGACGGCCTGTCCGGGGAAATCGTCCGAGAAGTCGTGCACCAGACGCTCCTCCCCGGTCTGGACATCGTACGAGCGCAGCCGCACCTCGTCGATGTGGGTGATCACGAACGGGTCCACGGCATCCCACCGTGGCTCATCGACGAGTGGAAGCATCCCGAGGGGCTGGAGGGTGGCGGCGTTGTACAGATACCAATTCGCCTCCGTGCTGCGCGCGAGGAGCAGGCTTCCGTCGGCGTTGAACGACTGCACGCGGGAGTACTCATTCTTGAGACCGCCCGAAGGATCATCGGGTTCGAGATCGGATTCACGGTCGGTCACCCGCACGATGCAGGTGCCAAAGACAGGATCGCGAAAGGGTTCGCGTCGCGCCGGACGGTCCATCTCGTGAACCTGACGCAGGTCGAGGTCGGCGACGAGGAAGGGCGGATCACCTGGGCACCCCGGCAGAGGCGTGCCACCGAGTGAAAGGGTCGGGCGGGGAGCGTCGCTGTCGGCGGCGACCGCATCCGAGGAACCGTCAGGCTCGTCCGCCGTGGAGGCACAACCGGTGAGCGCAAGCCCTATCGGAAGGCAGACGAACGACGAGGTTGTGACCAGGCGGCGGCAGCGCAACGTAGGCCTCCCTCCGTGACTCAATGTCTGGAGTGCAGGCGTTATAGCATAGGTGAGCCGGGGAGAGAAATGTATCCTATTCTGCGCGCCCCCTACGGCGCCCAGACCCGCCGAACGCGCACGAGCGCGCGCCGAGCGCATAGCGACGAACCGGCGCCCCGCCTTGCCGACCCATTCCGAATTGCGCTTGACTTAGCGGCGTGCAATGCGATACTGTCGAGAAGGCCGTGGCCTGACAATCCTGCACACAGCGGAGGTCTGTATGTCACTACCACTACTCTTTGGTCCCTACGGCTACGATGCGGTGGACACCATCGACCGATTTGCCACGTACGGTGCGAATGCACTCTGGTTTCACGGCTTCAATCCGTCCGGCTTTGAAGCGTGCCGGAAACATCGGATTGCTGCTTGCGTAGAATTCAAGACCTTTCGAGCAGATTTCGACACACGACCGGAACTCATCCCCATCGGCGTCGATGGGCGACCCATCCGATATGGCAGATTGGTTCAGGGTGTGTGCTTGTCGCAGCACGCGTTTCTGGAGGAAGTGCGGGAGGAACTCATATTGGGTATCCGCACATTCCAGCCAGTCGGGATATGGCTCGATTACCTCACCTACGCCGGTTGGTTTGAGACACCCAAGCCAGATCTACAGGAAGGCTGTTTCTGTCCCGACTGCATAGCTGACTTTTGCCAGGCAACGGGCCTCGACGCTACTACGCCAGAACAGATTCTGAGAAATGCTGCTAACCGCTGGACGAGACACAAGTGTGAACGAGTTGCTCGTTTGGCCACCGAGTACGCTGAACTCATCCGCACCCATTTGCCCGAGTGTATCGTTGGGGCCTACATGTGCCCCTGGACCCCTGACGAATTCGACGGCGCGTTGAGGCGAATCTTTGCTCAAGACTACACGTTGTTGGCGCCGGCCATCGATGTGTTCACACCACTCATCTACGCGAAGAAGAGCGGGCGGCCAGCTGCCTGGGGGCGCGATTTCCTCGACCAGATGCCTCGCTTCATCCCCCAAGACCGCAGAGTCCAGCTCATACTGGACGCCATGGATTATCCCGATAGCCTACTGGCCGCTGCCGACGCGCGCAACCCGAGTTGGGGGATCCAGATCTTTGGGGGTGCTCAAGTGTTCGCCGATCCGCAGCACGCTCAGGTCTTCCGATCGGCAGCAGAACACATTCGCCAGCGGGCGGCTGAGATTGCAGAGTCTGGACCTTCTTTCCGTTAGTGGACTTCCCTGACTGACAAGCCAGTCCAGATGGGGCGAGGGACGTGGGCAGCCCGACCGATCGACAGATCGGAGGCGCCCCGCGTCGACAGGCTACGCAAGCGAAAACCTGACAGGCTGCCGGCGCATACCCAATTCCCCATCGGTACGCTGGCCGCAGACCCTGTCAGGTTTCGTCCAGTGGGCGGTACGGGACTCGAACCTGTGACCTCCTCCTTGTAAGGGAGGCGCTCTAACCAACTGAGCTAACCGCCCGCCCTACGAACATGATACCGCCCTGTGGCGCTGTTGTCAAAGTCACAATCGCGGTAGGACAATCGCCTGCTGGGCCTGGTACTTGCCCTTCTTGTCGGCGTAGGACATCTCGCACTCCTCGTCCGCTTCGAAGAAGAGCACCTGCGCGATCCCCTCACCGGCGTAGATCTTGGCCGGGAGCGGCGTAGTGTTTGAGATCCCAAGCGGCACGTACCCTTCCCACTCCGGCGCAAAGGGGGTGGCGGTGACGACGATGCCGCAGCGGGCATAGGTGCTCGTGCCGACGCACACGGTCAGCACGGTACGCGGCACGCGGAAGTACTCGACGGTGCGGCTCAAGGCGAATGAGTTGGGCGGGATGACGCAGGTATCTCCCTGGTAATC
>JAUVSX010000496.1 GCA_030596915.1 Chloroflexota bacterium
AGCACACGCGCCGCCTCGGCGAAAGCAGCCAGCATAAGTCCGTTCCAAGAAGTAAGCACCTTCTCATCGCGGCCGGGGCGTATGCGCGTCTCCCGTGCTTCGAACTGCTTCTGACGAACCCCCGCCAGGGCAACGCGTCGGTCCATGTCGCCGACGAATTCTGGGATGTTCTTGCCCTCAAAGTTGCCGTGGCGGGTGACACCGTAGGCAGACGTGAATGCCTCCGCTTCTGCATCGTTTCCGAGGACGTCGCGGATCTCGTCTGCTGTCCAGACAAAGAACTTGCCCTCCTCGCCCTCGCTGTCGGCGTCCTGGGTGGAGTAGAAGGCAATGCCTGCGGCATTGTTTGGCAGATGCTGCCCTGGCAGCATCTGCTGGTCGTTGGCGCCTGCGCCAATGTACGTCATCTCCCGCACTACGTAGTCCAAGATCTCTTCTGTAATGGTGCGGAAGAACTCGTTGTCTGTCACTTGCCAGGCGTGGAGATAGACCCGCGCCAACTGCGCGTTGTCGTAGAGCATCTTTTCGAAGTGCGGAACCAGCCAATGGTCGTCGACCGAGTAGCGATGGAACCCGCCCCCAATCTGATCGTAGATTCCGCCGCGGGCCATAGCTTCTAGGGTCTGGGTGACCATCGCCAGCGCTCGCGCGTCCCCGGTGGTACGGTGGTATCGCATCAGGAACTCGATAGCCATCGGTTGGGGGAACTTGGGCGCCCCGCCCCAGCCACCACGGCTACGGTCAAATGTGCCCCCCAAGCGTCGATACGCGGTGTCAATGGTGCGGGGCTCGAGTTCGCCCGACGCTAGCCCGGCTGAGAGCGTAAGCTGTGCCCCTCGAACAGCAGCGAGGACCTTGGCGGCCCCAGTGAGAAGCTCCTCGCGACGGCTCGCCCACGCGTCTGCTATCGCCAGCAGGACCTGGGAGAATGAGAGCATACCGTAGCGCGGCTTAGGGGGGTAGTAGGTGCCGCCGTGGAACGGAACGCCGTCAGGCGAGAGAAACACCGACATCGGCCAGCCTCCGCGGCCCGTGAGAGCCTGTACGGCCGACATATAGACAGAGTCCAGGTCGGGTCTCTCTTCGCGGTCAACCTTGATGCTGACGAAGTGCTCGGCCAGGATTGCGGCGATGGTCTCGTCCTCAAACGACTCGTGCGCCATTACGTGGCACCAGTGACACGCCGAATACCCGATGCTAAGGAATATCGGCTTCTCCTCAGCCTGGGCCTTGGCAAGCGCCTCGTCACCCCAGGGATACCAATCAACGGGGTTATCCGCGTGCTGGAGAAGATACGGACTGGTCTCAAACGCCAGACGGTTTGCCATGATCAACACCTCTGAGGCCCTAGGTCTGGCCCACCTTCCACAGAGAGTGCCAGCCGTGCCAAGCCGCTTGAATTCTACCACATTGGGACGATACTGTCAATGGTTATCTGTTAAACATCCATATGAACGCGTGGCGGACGCGCGAGGCGAATACTCACCCTGCCCGCGGCGAGACCTTGGCTGCTGCTGCGGCTTCAGGTGGGTAATGGGATTAGGGTGTGTAAATGACTACACGAAGGCGACTACGCGAATGGGAAGGGCGTCAAGGCCCTCGATCGCCGGTGGAAGAGCGACCGCGAAACAGCGTGGCTGAGGCACGCTGTCGAGGTTGCAGAGATTCTCGATGTACAATGTCCCAGCCTCGAAGATGGGCAGATGGTTCTGTCTGTCGGGAACGGCTGGGTCCATCGCGCCCGGCGTGTCGACCCCGAGGAGCTTAAGCCCATGATCGACGAGCCACACCAGCGCCTCGCGGCTCAGGTCAGGAGGTGTGCTGTAGTCCTCCGTACCGTAGTGGTCGGACCAACCCGTCATGCACAGCACGATGTCCCCTCTCCGTATGCCGCCTGCAGCCGCTGCGGCGTGTTGCACGGCCGTCAGGGGGATGGCTGCCCCAGGGTCGTATCCTCGCAGATCCAAGATTGCGGCTTCTCCGGCAAACTGCTCGGCCGGGATCCGGCCCAGATCGGCGCCCTCTGGCAGACAGTGGTACGGAACCTCGACGTGGGTTCCGATGTGGTTGTCCATGGCGATCGAGTGCATAATGTACCACCCACCGTCGTCCTCGTGCCCCGTGACTGCGCTGGCGTCAACGCGCGTGATGTCGAGTCGGCGCGCTTCCGTTCCGGGGCGCAGCGCGTGCGACAGATCAATAACCCGGGTGAACTGCACTAGCTACCTCCAGCCTCGGACGAACCGCACGCCCTGTCGTTGAGTGGGTCCGCGGGCGCTCTACGCTCCCTCCAGCGCCTTCCGAAGTCCCGCACCGTTCTCTTGCAGCCAGCCAAACAGAATCGCCAGGTCCGTTCCGATTGAGAAGTGCCGCACACCCAGGTCGAGGAAGTGCTTGGCATCGTCGACGGACCCAATCTCGGCCCGGGGAGGCACGCCCATTCGCACAGCGGTTTCGAAGACGCGACGCTCGACAGCCCTCACCTCGGGTGTCCTGCGGGCGCCGGCCTTGCCGATACTCATCGAGTAGTCGGTGCCTCCCCATTGTACCATGTCGACGCCCGGAACGGAGAGGATTTCCTCCAGAACCTCGACGGCGGGCGCCTTTTCGATCATCAAGACGATGACCACATCGCGCAGACGCTCGACGTACTGCTGGCCACCGCCGGAACTCGGGTAAGCGAATCGCCGCACAGCCGCTCCGTGGAAGCCCCCGTCTTCCGGCGTATCGGGCCGGACGCTTCGGACACAGTGGATAGCATCCTCGACCGAACGGATGTCTGCAAACAGCACACTCTGGAATCCGGACCCGATGGCCCGCTGCGCGACGAACCGCCTCGATTCTTGGTCGATCTTGATCATTGTCGAGAGATCG
>JAUVSX010000004.1 GCA_030596915.1 Chloroflexota bacterium
AGACCGGTCATAGATAGACGTTATCCGTTGGAGCAAATTGTCGAGGCTCACAGATATGTCGAAAGAGGACACAAGAAGGGAAATGTAGTAATCACTGTGACACAGTGATAAGACCTGACACAGAGCTGCACGTGCCGCTATTCCTCTGCATTTCATAGCGGCAGGTGAGTTTGGTCGGCGACACGGACTCCAGCTAGAAACTCTCGACTATTGAACGCAGCGTAGGCCGTCAGTCCGAACGATTTGCAGTATGGCGCTCTTGCCCAGCACACCAGAGATTGCGACTGTGATCCGAGCAGCAGTTCAGCCTCTTTCAAGTCGGCGGTATCAAACCCCTCGGTGAACCAGCCGTAGACCTCTGCGAGCATCTGCCGCGCCTCGTCAATCCTGGCCCGCGCCCTTCACAGCCGACTTCGACCCCTTACAGGCCGGGGACGCCCCCGAGACGGGGGCTGGTCGCGGACGGGAGGGCTAGGTCGCCGCCCAGCCTCGGTGGGTGTCAACTTCCGCCCGTCACGGGGCCACCGGTTTTCGGCCAAACTGGGCCACTCGCAGGCGCGGCGGAGGGGAGACGCTTCGCCGCAAAACGCCGGACGGAAAACGCTCGGTCGGGTCAGTTAGCCGCTCCGGCGGACACCTACCATTCCGGGACACGGACGCCAGAAGCTGGCTCCGCCTCGTGCAGGGCCCTGCGCATCGGCGGAAGGCGCCGCACCGCTTCCGTGAACTCCCGCACCGTCTCAACGAACAGGCCTCCCTCCGAGGCCGAGATCCACTTGACCAGAAACCGCTCCGACTCGATGCCGGTGAACTCCAGCAGCGCCTTGAGCACCGGCATGCGGCGGGCCGTGCGGTGGTTGCCCGTGCTATAGTGGCAGTCGCCGATGTGGCAACCCAGCACCATCACGCCGTCAGCACCCTCGCGAAACGTGCGCATGACGAGTTCGGGCGAGACGCGCCCAGAACAGGGCACGCGGATGATCTTGAGATTTGGTGGGTACTTGAGCCGGCTGGTTCCCGCCAAGTCGGCGCCGGCGTAGCTACACCAGTTGCAGAGAAAACCGATGATCTTGGGCTCGTACGCTTCATCTGTCATTGCCACACCTCACGCAAGCACCGGTTCCATCATTAGCTGCATCGCACCCAGCATCTCGGAGATCAATTGGCGGTCGGTGAAGTGGCGCAGGGTGATCGCCTTCGATGGGCACGTGCCGGCGCAGGTGCCACACCCCTTGCACAGAGCCTCGATGACGTGAGCCACCTTCCGATCCTCGATGAACTCGATAGCGGTGTATGGACAGGTCTGGATGCACTGCTGACACCCGACACACATCATCTCGTCGACTAGCGCTGTGGCAGCCTCGACCTCGACCCTTTCCTGCCGGATGAGGGTCAGCACGCGCGCGGCGGCCGCAGCGCCCTGGGCCACACAGTCGGGGATGTCGCGCGGCCCCTGAGCACAGCCGGCGACGAAGACCCCGTCGGTCAGCGTCGCGACCGGATCCAGCTTCGGGTGCTTCTCCTTGAAGAAGCCATCGGCATCGCAACTGATCCCGAAGAGACGGGCGACATCCTGCGAGTCGTGCCGGGCCTCAATACCGATGCTCAGGATCACCATATCGACGGGCAAGCGCAACTGCCGACCCAGCGCCCGATCCACCACGTAGACGACGAGCTTGCCGTCCTCCGGTAGGATCTCCGAGGGACGCCCGTTGATGAAGACGGTGCCTTCCATCTGAAGCCGCTTGTAGAACTCCTCGTAGAGTTTCCCGGCCGTACGCATATCGATGTAGCACTCGTAGACGCGGGCCCCCGTCTTTCCCTGGACCAGATGCGCCAGCTTCAGCGAGTACATACAGCAGACCTTCGAGCAGTACGGATTGTAGTTCTCGTCCCGGCTACCAACACAGTGGATGACGGCGACGGTCTCGGGCACGGTCTCCCCGTCGCGCAGGAATACCTGACCAGCGGTCGGGCCGCTGCCGGTGAGCATGCGTTCGATCTCGAGACTGGTGAAGACGTTCGGATAGCGGCCGTACCCGTATTCGGTGACGCGCGTCGCGTCGAAGGGATCGTACCCAGTCGCCACGATGATGTTGCCGACCTGCAAGTCGAGGATCGTGTCCTCCTGTTCGTAGTCGACCGCGCCGGTTGGGCAAACCTTCTCGCACAGCTTACAGCGCCCGCGCATGAAGAAGAGGCAATTCTCGCGATCGATCACGGGCACGGCGGGCACAGCCTGCGGGAAAGGGCGGTAGATCGCCTTGCGCCTGCCCAGCCCGACGTTGAAGCCGTCGTCTTTCACGCGCCTGGGACACTTCTCCTCGCACGAGCCGCAACCGGTGCATAGGTCCATATCCACCGATCGCGCTCGCTGCCGGACGCGGACGGTGAAGTTGCCGACGTACCCGGACACCTCTTCGACCTCACTGTAGGTCAGGAGATTGATGTTGGGATGCCGACCGGCATCCATCATCTTGGGGCCAAGAATTCAGGCACTACAGTCGAGGGTGGGGAACGTTTCGTCAAGTTGGGCCATGTGGCCGCCGATGCACGGCTCCCGCTCGACGAGGTAGACGGGGTAGTTGGCATCGGCTAGCTCCAGCGCGGCCTGTATACCAGTGATACCCGCGCCGACGACGAGCGTAGCCGGCTCGATGGAGACGATGTTGGGCCTGAGCGCCTGATGGTGACGCACACGTGAGACCGCCGCGCCAACCAGGGCCTTCGACTTCTCCGTCGCCTTCGCCTTATCTTCGTGCACCCAGGAGCACTGCTCCCGGATGTTCGCCTGCTCGAAGAAATAGGGGTTGAGCCCGGCCTCCCCGACGGCACGCTGAAACGTCGGCTCGTGCATGCGCGGGGTGCAGGCGGCCACAATGACGCGGTCCAGGCCATGGTCGCGAATGTCGTCCTTGATCATCTCCTGGCCGAGACTGGAACACATGAACTCATAGTCCCGACCGACGGCGACACCGTCCAGCGCCTTCGCCCATTCCGCAACGCCCTCGCAGTCCACCACGCCAGCGATGTTGTTCCCACAGTGACAGACGTAAACGCCGATTCTCATAGAATCCTCCTACGGAGTAGGCATCCTCCTACTACCCCACCCCTCCCCCAACCTGGGGGAGGGAGCCCCGAGTACGGGGCGATGGACGGGGTTACAGCAAACCTTCCAGGAACCCCACGATATCACTCTGCCAGAAGACCGGACCATCCGTGCAGACGAACTTCTCGCCCATGTTGCACCGCCCGCACTTGCCGATGCCACAGTGCATGCGGGCCTCCAGAGTCGTCAGCGATTGCTCTGGGTTGAAGCCCAGCTTACCCAGCGTCAGGAATGCGAAATGGATCATGATGGGCGGGCCGCACGTGATCGCGACCGTGTTCTCAGTCGACGGATTCACCTGCTCCAGAAGCTGCGTGATGAGGCCCACGTTGCCGGTCCACCCCTCCTCGCCGCGGTCCACCGTCACGTGAACGTCCAGATCAGGAGTCGCGCGCCAGTCATCGAACTCTTCGGTGAAGACCAGCAGGTCGGGGCTGCGGGCGGCCCACAGAATCGTCACGTGGCCGTAGTCGACCCGGTTATCCAGTATCGTGTGAACGACCGGACGCAGCGGCGCGCCCCCGATGCCGCCACCCAGGATCACGATGTCCCGGCCTTTGATCTCCTCCATGGGGAACCAGTTCCCCAGCGGGCCGCGCACGCCGACCGGGTCGCCCACCTCCAGTGAATGGAGCGTGTTGGTCACGTGCCCCAGCGCGGCGATGGCGAATTCCACCAGAGAGCCGCGACGAGGCGTTGATGTGATACCAAAGGGGGCCTCGCCGGCGCCGAAGGCCGATACGAACGCAAACTGGCCCGGCTTGTACTCCGAGAACGCCGCCTGCCCCTCCGGCCCGGTCATCTCAACCTGGAACAACTTGATGCCGGCAGCGATGTCCTCGATTCCGGCCAGTCTGCCCAGATAGGGTCGCATCGGGTTGGCCTCAGCACTGCTCATCGGCCGCTCCTTTCGGCGACGTCCTGAAGTACCTCGGTGATGTCGATGTCCACCGGGCAAGAGACGATACACCGCCCACAGCCGACGCAACCGAGGGGCCCGTAGTCCTCCGGATAGTAGCGGAACTTGCAGAAGGAGCGGTTGCGGAGTCGTACCGGCTTGGTCGGGCGCGAGTTGTGCCCGCCGGCTGCCCGGCGGTAGTTGGTGCTCGTGCAGGCGTCCCAGACCCGGATACGCTCGATGCGCGTGATCCCTGCACCCTGCTCAACCACCCGATCGGCCACGTCAAAGCAACGACAGGTGGGGCAGACGTAGGTGCAGATACGGCAACTCAAGCAGCGCTCCCCATGGCGCATCCAGATGTTGTCGCCGAAGAGTGGGCGCCACGCGTCGGGTGGCATCACGGGAACCGCCTCTCCCTCCGTGGTTGGCGCGTCGGGTGCTCCGTCCCGCTCCTCCACGCACAGGCCGGCGATCAGCTTCGCTCCCTTCTCGGTCACGGTGTCGACCGCGAAGCCGCCGTCGACACGTCGAAGAAGAACGTCCAGGTGCGTGGCATCGTCCGGCGCGCCGCCCACCGACGTGCAGAAGCACCCCTCCCACAACTGAGGGCAGGCCATGCCGATGAGCACGGTTCGCGCCCGGTGGTGGCTGTAGTACGTGTCTGGCGGCTCCTGCTCCAGGAACAGGGCATCGATAGTCGCCGGACCGTGCGCATCGCAGGGGCGGACGCCGAAGATCACCTGGCCACGGTCGGCCAGGTTCTCCTCGACAGTAACCTCGCCACCACGTTTCTCCACCCGCAGCAGGACCTCCGTAGCCGGCAGAAGGTAGTCCTTCACCGAGAGTTCCGGACGTTCGTACGAGAACACGATCTCGCCGCTTGTGGCTACCGGACGATAGAGCACGTGCCCGTCAACGTCTCGGGGCGCCACAACGTCATACTCCCCGACGACCGTATCGAGCCAGGATCGAAGCGCGTCCAGCGTCGTGACTTTCATATCGGCGATCCCTCCTCCCCCAGTTCGAAAAGCAGTGGAGTAAGGACCTCCTCTCGCCCGGCACGGTGGCCGTAGAGCTCCTCCATCTCCCGCGTCAGCCGGCGGTTGAGGAGACTCAGTGGGATATCCATAGGACAGACACGCTCGCACTCATCGCACTCGACGCATCGCCCCGCCAGGTGTAACGCCCGGCCCAGGTGGAACAGATGCTTCTGCGATACCTCGATCCCGATGTCAATCCACAGGCCATCGTCGCGCTCGAACATGCAGGTCGTACAGTAGCAGCCGGGGCAGACCTGGCGGCAGGCATAGCAGCGGATGCAGCGATCAAACTCACGTAGCCAGAAGGCAAGGCGCTCTGAAGCCCCCATCTCCTCCACACCAGCAAGATCGCCATATCCATCCTCGACGGGCGAAACCTCCGGTGGCTCGCCCAGCAAGACGTCATAGACGACAGGCACGCGATCGGCGCAGCGCAAGCAGCGGGGAAGCGCAGCACCTTCTTCATCCTCAAGGCCTTCACACGTGACGCCAATGACAAAGACCCGCTCGCGCTCGATCTGCCCTTCGGCCAGGAGCACGTTCACTGCTCGACTGTCGCACGGCTTGGCGACGACGGCGACGCGCGGGGGCTGCTCCCCCCGCCGAGGTGGCTTCTTCTTATCGTGGAGATACGTCACCAGGTTGTGGACGCAAGCCTGGTTCCAGATCAGACGGGTAACGTCAGCAGCGTCGTAGATGAAGGCGGGGCGGGCGCCACCGCGAGGACCGGTCTCGTAGCCGATAACGCAGTCCACCCGCCCGCCTTCGAGCAGTTCGCGTGCTTGGTCGCGCACCTGTTGGGCCAATGCCTCATTGACCAGCATACACACCTCTCCTTGCTGTCCACAGACGGCCCCACACGCGAAAGGAGGTTCCCTTGCACCGGGGGGAGGTTCTGCAACGATCAGTGCCACGTCGAGAATGCAGGGAACCTCTGCCGATCGGTCGACGGCAATTGCTCAGTTGTGCTTGCGATACTCCATTGTACCCCTCGCGCCCGGTCCGCCAAAGCGGCGCCGCCTCGAGGTTTCTAGAAGAAACACTCGGCAAGATCGACCCGGGGGAAGGTCACAGTAACCGTCGTGCCCTCGCCCTCAGCAGACTTCACTGTGATCCGCCCGCAGTACCGCTGGACCAGGTCGCGGACGATCGCCAGGCCAAGCCCGGTTCCAACGGTATCCATGGCCTTGGCGTTCGGGGCGCGATAGAACTCCTCAAACAGGTGGGGCAGGGCCTTCTCGGGAATACCGATGCCCGTGTCGCTAACCACGATCTCGATCTGCTCCCCGTCGCGCTGGAGCGCGACGGCGACATCACCGCCCGACGGCGTGTACTTCACCGCGTTGTCTACCACGTTGACGAGGATCCGGTCAATACCATCCTCGGTGCCCCGGACGATCAGCTCCTCACAGCAGGCCTGGTAAGCTAGCGTTACGCCCTTCTCCTCCGCACGGGGCAGCAGCAGCAGCACTACCCGTCCAACGGCGGCGTTCAGCAACACTGCGGTGTCCCGCTCGCGCCGGCCCGCCTTGCCCGCAGCCAGGTCCAGCAGATCGTTGACGAGGTTCTCAAGGAGATCAAGCCGGCGGCTGATACGTCCGAATAGATCATGCTGCTGAGCCGTCATCTCGCCGGCGTAGCCCTTGAGGACGCCGCGCACCATCGACTGGGCGACCGCCACGGGGGAGCGCAGCTCGTGCGTTGCCACCCGGATGAATAGTGACTGCCTGGCCTCCAGCTCCTCGAGCTCCTGCAAGGCTCGGGTGGCCACGATCGCAGTTGCGCCCACGTCGGCCAGGGGCTCGAGTAGAGAGGCGTCCTCCGCGCGGAATCTTCCAGCCGTCGCCGCGTAGGCAGTAATCGTGCCTATCGCGTCTCCGCCATGCGTCATCGGCACACACAGCGCGGAGCGGTAGGGCGCGGGCACGCCTCCCTTCCCGGAATCGCCCCAGGACTCCGCGTGCGCGTCATCGACAACAATCGGGGAACCTGCCAGCGCCTGCTCGTCGATCGGGTATCGCGCAAGTGGGGCGGATTCACCCATCTCAGTCGCCACGGAAAATCCTGAGGCCGCTGCGCGAGAAACACGCTCCCCCTGTTCATCAAGCAGGCGGACCGCTACTGCGTCCGCCCGCATCGTCTGCCTGGCCCCATCAGCCAGGTGAGTGAGAACCTGGTCAACGTCCACGACCGGCTCCGGTCCTGGTCAGCCTCCCTCGCGTCCTCACGCAGGAAGATCGTCGCCTTGCGCCTGCCCTACCAAAGCGCCAACCTTCTTAAGCAGCACATCCGGGTCAACGGGTTTGTCGACAAAGTCGTCCACCGGCAAGTATGCCTCGTCGGGTCCGAAGCGGAGTGATGTCGTCGTATGGATCGCCGTCAACATCAGGATGGGGATGTTCCGGTACGCGGCGTACTCCGAGTCTGCAGCCGGGCTCCGCAGCTCGAGCGAGACCTGGAAACCGGCCGTCGTACTCTCCATCATTACGTCCAGGATGATCAGGTCGGGCACCTCTTCCTTCACCTTCTGAAGGCCTTCCTCACCGGTAGCTGCTGCCACCACCTCGTACCCGGTGGCCTCCAACGGCATACGCAGGGCCGTCACCATATCGGCGTCGTCCTCAATCACCAGAATCTTGGGCATTGTCGTCTCCTTTTACCTCTTCGAGGACCGCATCCAGCAAGGCCTCTAGCCCCGCCTCCACGGCCGGGCTCAACCCTTCCCCCCAGTCAAGGCTCTTGGGCTGAAGGCCGAAGACCGTGATCTCCGGCAAGGTCCGGCCCAGGGCGTTGGCCAGCGCGATCGCTTCGCCCAGGCCGGCATTGTGCAGCGAGAAGCTGCCGTTCCTGGCCAGCAGCCGCGCCTCCCGCAGGTCGAAGCGCACGAACTGACCCGGCTTCTGGCCAACGTCTGCCGCGTCCACGATCACCACGCGCACCCACTCCTCCAGGTATCGCAGCAGGTCGAGGCCCCCGGTCCCGCCATCAAGCGCCGTCACCCCCTGCGGAAGCCCGCGCCGATTCAACTCCTCGACCACTCGCGGGCCAAGCCCATCATCGCGGCGCAGAGGGTTGCCGAGACCCAGGATCAGTGTCCCCGAGCGCATCTCAGCCTATACGAACTCCACGTTCAGGAAGTGCGCCGAGCACGAGATACAGGGATCGTACGCCCGAACAAGCATCTCCAGCAGCAGCCGGATCTCATCCTGGGAACGGTCCAGTACCTGCGGTACCAGCGCCTTCATATCCGCGTTGAGGTTCGCCATGTTCTGGCCCGTCGGGATGATGCAGTTCGCATCCGTGCAGATGCCATTCTCATCGTAGACGTAGTGGTGGAACAGGATCCCCCGTGGCACGTCACACGCGCCGACCCCCTCCCCCGCCCTGACATCGACTTCGGGCGGAGTCTCCGGCTTGATGCCGCGAGTCAGCAGCTCGTCCATTATCTCGATGGAGTCCTCAATACAGTGAACCATCTCTATCGCCTGAGCGGCCGAGTTGAGGAAGGTGTTCGTCACCAGCGGCTTCATACCAAGCTTCGCGGCCGCCTCTTGCGCGCGCGGATGGAGCTGGTCATAATTGTTGTTGAAGCGCGCCAACGCCCCAACCATATACGAATCCCGGTTGTGGTGAGTCCACTTGGCCGTCGAGAAGGGAACGCACGTCTCGTTCGTCACCTTTCGGTAGTCCTCGATCGGGTACGAGAAGCCATCGGACGAGACAATCGTGCCGTCGATCAAGGCATACTCGTCGTCCTTCTTGAGCGACACGTACTCGGTCTCCCTCTCGAACTCCGGCCAGGGCAACGTCCCGAACAGCGCTATTGACTCGTCCATATCGACGCGCGCGTCGACGAAGCGCGCTCGCATCGCCCGCAACTCCACCTCTGACGGAAGGTGCGTGAATCCGCCAACGGCCATCGCGACAGGATGCGTGTGGCGCCCCCCTACCATCGCGCAGACATCGCCCGAGAGCTTCTTGATCCGCAGCGCGCGCTCGACCACTGCCGGATGCGAGCTCGCCAACGGTATCACGGAACCCACACCCAGGAAGTCCGGCGCCACCAGGTAGTAGGTGTGCAGGACGTGGCTATCGATCATCTCGCCGTGGAACATGAGCTTTCGGAGCAAGACTGTCTGCTCCGATAACTCGACACCTAGCGCCTTCTCAGTCGCCTGCAAGCTTGCCGTCGCGTGACCAACGGCGCAGATTCCGCATATGCGGCTGGTAATGTGGCTCAGCTCGTAGTACGGGCGGCCACGGACAAACGCCTCGAAGAAGCGCGGCGCCTCGACAACCTCGAAGCGACACTCCTTGATCTCGCCGTTCTCGGTATCAACGACTATGTCTCCGTGACCCTCCACACGGGTCACGTGGTGTACTTCTATCTTCATAGTGGCTACCTGCCCTCCTCTTCGACCAACTGCTCCTGCAACTGGTAGGTGTTGAACATCGTCATCCGAGACATAACTTCCTCAACCGTCAACCCTGCCTTGGCAAGCACGTCCTTCATCGCGTTCTGGTTGGGGTGCGGAATGAAGCCGCGGCAGCCCTCGCAACCGTCACCGTAGGTGGGGCAGATTGCATCGCATCCGGCCCGCACGACCGGCCCCAGACAGAACTTGCCGATGTCGAACAGGCAGACGTTCTCCTTGAGCTTGCACTCCACACAAACGGGATAGTCCGGGATGGGCGGCGTCTTGCCTATCAGGACCGCCTTGACGACCCGGACGAACTCCTCCCGGTCGATGGGACAGCCCGGGATGGCGAGGTCCACCTCGATCACTGCGCCAATGGGCCGGGCCTCATAGGTCCCATACCAGTCAGCCTTGTCACCATAGACCCACCGGCGGGTGTCCTCGAGAGGGTGCAGGTTCTTCAAGGCGTTGACCCCTCCCAGGTGCGCGCAGGCCCCCAGCGCAACGACGACGTCCGCCTGCTCGCGTATCTCCAGAAGCCGCGCCTCGTCCGCCTCTCTCGTACAGGAGCCCTCAATAAACGCGATCTGGTAATCCTCGCCCTTCTCGGTCATCGCCTCACGGAACTGGACGATCTCGACCGCGTTCAGCAGATCTAGATGGGTCTGCAAGGAATCAACAACCGTCAGTTGGCACCCCTCGCAGGACGCGAAATCGAAGAAAGCGATCTTGGGCCTTCCGTTGCTCGGTGTTTCGCTCATTGCCTACAGTGCCTCCTCGACGCCCTTGCTCTGAGCGTAGGTGAGAACCGGACCCTCCTGGCAGCAGCACAGGTCGTGGATCTGGCAGTGGCCGCACTTCCCAACGCCGCACCTCATACGTCGCTCCAGCGAAAGATAGATCTGTGATTCCGGAATGCCCTTACCCAGGAGTTCCATTAGCACGAAGCGATACATGATGGGCGGACCCACGGTGGCCGCAACCGTGTTGCGGGGATTGACGCTGATCTGATGGAACAGCGTCGTGATCACGCCCACGTGACCGTCCCACGTGTCGTCCCCGCGATCCACGGTGACGAGACACTCAACGTCGTCCCGGGCGACCCACTCATCCACCTCGTCACGGAATAGAAGCTCCTGCGGACGCCTCGCCCCGCATAGGATGATCACGCGCCCAAATGCTCCGCGCTCATCAAGCACCTGGTTGATCAGAGAGCGCAACGGGGCCAGCCCCAGACCACCGGGAGCGAATAGCAGGTCCTTGCCGCGCATCTTCTCGACCGGGAAGCCGTTCCCGAACGGTCCCCGAACGCCGATCCAGCCGCCCGGCTCCATCCCGTGAAGCGCGTTCGTTACGTCGCCAACCTGGCGCACACAGAGCTCGAAAACCCCGTTCGACCGGCTCGGAGAAGACGAGACCGAGACGGGGGCCTCTCCGACGCCCATCACCGAGGCCATCACGAACTGGCCTGGATCGTGGCCCAGACTGCGGCCATTCGGCAACTCAATCGTAAACAGCTTCTCCGTGGCCGTCATCTGCTCCACGCCAACCAGGCGAGCCATCTCAGGTATATAGACGGATGTCATTGCTCGCTCCCCCTTACGCCGATCTCTGGATGGCGTTGAAGCCATCTACGATATTGATGTCTGCCACGCAGGCGCGAATGCAGCGCCCGCAGCCCACACAACCCAGCTCTCCGAACTTCTCGAAGATGTATCTGCCCTTGCGCATGAAGCGGTGGCGCTGGCGCGCCGCGCGCGCCTCTCGGAAGTTCTCGCCCCCGGCCACACGGGCGAACTCGTCGAGCTGGCACGAATCCCAGCGGCGCACCCGCTCGCCTTCTGTCAACGCCATATTCGTCTCGTCATAGACGTTGAAGCAGTAGCAGGTAGGACAGACGTTCGTGCACGATCCACAGGCCAGGCAGCGGTCACCCAGCTCCTGCCATAGCGGGTGATCGTAGGCCGTGCTCAACAGCGCCGGCAGTTCGGCCGCGTCGAACTCAAGCCGGTACGTGAAGCGCGGCCACTTGGCCCCAAGCACGTCGTTCAGGCGGCGGACATCGCCGTCACCGGCCTCGCTGGCCGAACCGTAGTCGGAAAGGATTTGCGCTCCGGCCTCGGTTGCCACGTCAACGGCGTAGGCCAGGCCCAAATCGGTCAGGTGCAGATCATACCCCTCACCGGCAGTTAGCGTCCCCATACTCTTGCAGAATGAGTGCTCGTCGCATGGCTCAAGGCACTCGAGGCTAACCAAGATCGTCTGATCTCGCCGCGCCAGGTAGTGGGCATCCGGGTACTCCTCCGAGAATGCCTTGTCCAGGAGCTGAACGGCGTGGAGGTCGCACGTGTGTATCCCAAACAGCACCGTCGGTGTCGCTTCGATGATCTGCTCGACGGACGGCTTCCCTCCCAGCGAGTAGGACGCCAGCCTCTCTTGTTGGGGCTGGAGGACCTTCTTGGGCGGCAGGATTGTGGTATTGTAGTCCAGCCGCATCTGCGCCGGGTCGGTGAGCGTACCAAAGGCAAACTGGGGACCCTTGGCCTGTGGGCCGACGACCCGGTAGTCAGCCATCAGTGCCTCGATCAGCGGTCCAACCGCCCCCTTGTTCAGAACCATTAGACTCATATCAGTCTCCTTGCAATGATGGTGTCACTATGCTCGCATGTCATTGAGGTATATCGTGATCGTCAGATGGGTGCCAACCCCCACCGTCGAGTCAAGCTGCATCTCGTCACTGCAGGCCTCGATGTTGGGCAGACCCATCCCCGCGCCGAATCCCATCTCCTGCACCCACGGGGGAGCGGTCGACCAACCTGGCAGCATCGCCTGCTCGATATCGGGGATACCCGGACCCTTGTCGAGTGCCTCAATCTTGACCCGATCAGGCCGCACCTCGGCCACGATCTCACCGCCGTCGGTGAAGATAACCATGTTCATCTCAGCCTCGTACGTGGCAACGGCTACCCGGCGGATCACCTGAGGATGCAAACCAAGCCGGCTCAACGCCCGCTTCAGTCCGCTGGACGCCCCTCCTGCCCGACCGATGTCTCCGGCCGCCACCCGGTAGCCGAACACAAGCGCAATGTCGTCGGCGACGATGTCCTCGAAAATATGGCTAGCCCGGTAGCGATGGCTCTCCTCCTCGCGGTAGTCCACCTCCAGTTGTCTGAGCATCGCCCGCACGACATCGCCTTGCGTGACAATGCCGACCAGCTCACCATCGCGATTGACGACAGGGAAACGCCCGAACCGTAGGTGACTGAACTTACTGACAGCGTGTACGAGAGGCTCGTCAGCACGAAGAGTCACGGGGTTGGCAGTCATCTTCTCAGCCACCGTCGCGCGCATCTCACCGGACGCCAGCGCCTCAATCAGATCCTCGATGCTGACGATGCCGATCAGGCGCTCGTCGACGACTACTGGCGTCCCTGAGATGCGGTTGCGCCGCAGTACCTCGCGCAGGTCCGCCATGGTGATATCCGGGGCGACAGTGATCCCGTTCTCTGTCATGGCCTGCCCAATGCGAAGCTCGTAGGCCAGTTCCTGGCGTATCGTGATCTCTTTCGGGTCGCCTTGCTCCACCAACGCGGTTCCTCTTCTCAGGTGTCTGGGCGCACTGGTTCGTGCAAACCCCTAAGTCTTCTCGAACGACTCCCGCCAGCGGCGCAAAGTCAGCTCAAACAGGCCGCAGCTTCCGAGTCCGGCTTGGTACAGTCGTCCACAAGTCTCGAACATCGTGTACTTGGAGGCCAGCAGCGGGATTCCCTTTTCCTCGGCCAGCGCAATGGTCTCGGACGGCGGGATCTTGCCCCGTACAAAGACGATCGCTCTGACATCCGCCATCTCGGCCGTGCGCACGACCTGAGGGTTCGTCAGCCCCGACATCAACAACGTGCCCTCGTGGGTGAAGGCCAGCACGTCACTCATCAGATCCGCGCCGCAACCCATCTGGATCTCCAGGTCCATCTCAGCATTCTGAGTGATCATCTTGCCCTCAATGATCTCCAGTATGTCGCCCAGTTTCATTCCTATCCTCCTACGCCTCCACGAACCCCCGCGTGATACGCCCGCACGGGCCAGTCAGCAGGTCTCCCAGGTCACGACAGCGACGCCACCCCTGTCGGATCGCGCCGTCCGTCCCGTCTCCTTGGCCAGGGTTTACGCGTCGGCGGCCTCAACCGACCGCCAGACCAGCTCCACGACATCTACCGCTCGAACCCGTACTCTGTGGCGCCGCGCTCCCTCCTGGAGCGTGCGCTTGCACTGCTGGCAGGCCGATGCGACGTAGCGGGCGCCGGTCGCAGCCACTTGGGAAAGCCGGCGGCCCGCAACGCCACTGGTGACCGTGGGGTCGGAGATTTCTACGTCGCCTCCACCGCCGCAGCATAGCGAGTTCTGCCGGCTGGCAGCCATCTCCCTCAGCTCCAGGCCCGGGATGTGCGCCATCACTTCCCGCGGCGCGTCGTACACACCGCTCTTTCGCCCCAGGTCGCAGGGATCGTGGTAGGTGACCACCTCCTCAACCGGTCCGAGGGTCAGCGGTCCATTGCCCAGCAACTCAGCCAGGTACTCAGTGGCGTGCCGAAGCTCGAAGCCGCCCACGTCGGTGAACTCCGGGTACAGGTGAGACCAGGCATAGTAGCAGGAAGGGCAGGTGAAAATCACCTGCTTGGCGCCAAGTCTCCGCACCTGCTGCACATTGTGCCGTGCCAGTTCGGCCATCTGATCTCGCATCCCAGCCACGTATAGCGGGTAGCCGCAACACCACTCGTCCTCGCCCATCGCCGTGAACTCGACGTCTGCCTGCCCCAAGATCTGCACCATCGACTGAGGAATGCTGTAGACCCGCGGGTAGAAGGAGCTGACGCAGCCGATGAAGTAAACGACCTCCGCCCGTCGACGGCGCGGACTGACGCCAAGAGGGACACGAGGTAGGTTCTGGCTCCAAATCTGGCGAGTGGCATTATTGTCGCCCGAGATGTTGTAGCTGGTCGCAACGGTCTCGCGCAGCATCTGCATCCCGGTCGGTACGTTGACCCCTTTGGCCGTGGCGTACTCCTTGAGAGCGACCATGGTGTCAGTAAGCGAGATGCCCCGCGGACAGCGCACCTGGCAGGACAGGCATACCGTGCACAGCCAGAAGGTCCTGCTGTTGAGCACCTCGTCCTCCATCCCCAGCCGCATCATCTGCCACAACTGGCTGGGGGTGTAGTCCATCGCGTAGGCCGTGGGGCACGTGGAGCTGCACGTGCCACACTGCATACAGGAGAGAAGCTTCTCCCAGTCCGGCGCAACTCTCTCTACCAGAGTAGGATCGAAGGTGGATGCGTCAATGGGGGTGTATTCCATCTTCACCTCGCTTCTGGGGGCCGGCGACCCGCGCGCCGCCGCCTCCTGCCAGCGTTTGAAGTATACTCTGTTCAACGCCGGTGGCAAGAGTTGCAGGGCCCTGCCAGCATGATTCGCCGCTCACGTGCCTCCCCGCTTCCTCTCCGCCCGGCGCCAGGCCAGCCACAGGTCTAGCCCCTCCCCCGTCTTGCAGGACATTGGGAAGAAGGCCAGACCTGGATTGAGGGCTTCTACACCCCGACGGAAGTACTGCACGTCAAAGTCGAAGGCTGCAAGCACGTCCATCTTGTTCAGTACCAGCGCATTTACCCCGCGATACATCACGGGGTACTTGTATGGCTTGTCGTCGCCCTCAGGGACGCTGGCGATCAGGACGCTGCGGTGCATGCCAAGCTTGAAGGCAGCAGGACACACAAGGTTCCCGACATTCTCCACGATCAGGAGAGCGAGGTGATTCAGGTCGAGCTTGGAGAGCGCTCGCTGCAGCATCGCCGCGTCAAGATGGCAAGCGCCCCCCGTGTTGATCTGGACAGTGGGTACGCCGAAAGCCGCGATCCGATCCGCGTCCAGCGTCGTCGCGATGTCACCATCGACGGCAGCGATGCGCACCTCGCCTCGTAGAGGCTCGATCGTGCGCGTGATCAGGCTCGTCTTGCCTGCGCCGGGTGATGCCATCAAATTGACACCAAACACGCCCGCCTCGTCCAGCCGCCGCCGATTGCTCTCGGCCAGTTGATCGTTAGCACTGAATACCTCTTCAAGCACCGATACACGCATTGTCACCCCTGCCCCCTACCCCGTCACTCGACCTCGATGCTCTCAAGCCGAAACTCGTCTCCCCCCGCCACGACAACCTGGTTCTCGCCACAGGCGGGGCACGCATAGTCTCGCCCGTTCAGTGAGAAGACGTTGCTACAACCCAGGCAACGCAGGCTCCCAGGCACTCGCTCGAAGCACAGCTCCGACCCCTCAGCCAGGGTGTCACGGGCGACAATGTCCCAGTAGAACTGCACCGACTCGTCGATGACGCTGGATAGCTCTCCAACGACTAGATTCAGGCGCGTGATGTGGTGCGCCCCCGCCTTCTCGGCGTGGCGCAGCGCAATCTCCAGCAGGTTCTGGGTTATAGAGAACTCGTGCATCGTCGTCGGTGCCCACTCGAGGGCGCTTGCGGGGCACGTATCGCTGCATTATACCCGAACCGACGCCAGCTCACAACCATTGCGCAAGGACGGTTGCATTGCAATCTTGGGACCAGTAGCCACTGCGACCCAGTGATCGTTCGCCACCCAGTGATCCTCCGTCGACCAGTCCCTTAGATGCTCGCTCATTTGACAGTCCTACGTATGGAGCGGAGAAGGATCGCCCCCAGACTTGAACACCCCCCAAGGCCTTGGGACCACTCGGCCGTTGCCGAGGCCGATCTCAGACAGCCGCGCAGGCACGGATCAGCTTGGCCGCCGCAGGCCACGCAGCCCTTCAATAGCGTAGAGAATGCCGCCGATCAGGCCGGCGCCCAGGCCGATCAACCCGAGGAGTACTCCGATCGCCGTCCCCTTCTCCGTTCCGGCCGAGGCGAACACGGTCTGTGTAACCATCTCACGGACTCCCCAACCGCCGAGTGACGGAACCAACAGGGACACTGAGATCAGGGGCGTGACTGCAAAAAAGTAGCCGAGGCCCAGCTCGATCCCCAGCGCCCGGGCGCACAGCCAGTTGATTATCACGTTGATGACGTTGAAGACGATTGAGACCGAGAAAGCGCTCACCACAGCTCTCCGGCCGCAGCTCGTCATTGCCACGTGGATCCTCGCGAGCGGACCCTCGCCCGCCAGCGAGATGGCCGGGGGCAGCCAGCGGGTCGCTCGCAGCAGGAAGTCACGCTGCAAGATGAGCGCGCCTGCGACCAGGCCACCGCCCGCGACTACGACTATGGTGCCAGCTAGCTGTGGGGGCATGAGAGCGATGCTGAACGGCAACACGGCGAGCCCCATCGCGAATAGCACCAGAAGCCCCGTCATGCGGTCCAGCAGCACCGTCCCAACCGCGACCGACGAATCGGTGTCCTGGGTTAGCTCCAGCGCACGCACCACGTCCCCCCCGAAAGCAGTGGGCAGGAAAGTGCTGAAGAACTGGCCGACGAAGTAGAGGTGCAGAAGGCGAACAAAGGGAATCGTGGGTTCGAGGCTGCGAACTAGCACGAACCACCGATAGGCTCGGATCACGAGCCCGACCAAGAAGAGGAGGAATGCGAACAGAAGGAAGCGCATGTCGACTCGACGCAGCTCATCGAGCATCTTTCCAACATCTATCGTCCAGATCAGGAAAGCCAGCGCGCCCGCGGTCACGAGCACCCGCAGCAGATTGACCCAGCGCTTCTTCATCTAGTCGCGCATCCTTGAGGCATCGTGCCTAGTCGTCTGCCACCCGAATCTGGCACAGCACAACCCGCTGGTCTAGCCAGTGTCCATCTTCGGCCACGACGGGTAGGGGACTTGCTCCCGGTTCGTAGATACCTACCTCAATGTCGTAGAGATAGGGAGGCGTCGCGACATCCAAGGTCAGGTCGCGTACGTCTTCTATGACCTGCCCCACCTCCCAACCGGTCGTCGGGGCGCGTCCATCCGCGGGCCAACCATCGCTCCTGGCCCATATGCGGTTCTCAGCGCCGAGGACGTGGGAGAAGACGCTGTAGTCCAAATCCATCTTGGAGAGAGACTGCCAGTACAGAGTCAGTCGGACGGTCCGCCCGGGCCTGGCGACACGGCGGTCGAGCGAGTATCCGATCAGCGCAATCCGATTATCGAAGTTCACGTGCATTGGATTGGGCAGGTCGCCCGCAACCTCTGAGATCTCGATGGTCGTCAACCGGATCGCGTCGCGGCCATCGGGTGCGAGCAGGCGGGGACCACCGGGCAGGTACATACCCACCTGGATGGTGGCGCTGTCCGGCGCATAGGCCGTGCCGGGAACGTGCACCCGATACGTGTCGGCAAACGCAACCCCCGGATCCCAGGCCGTTGTTGGGTAGCGACCCAGGCCCGGGAAAGTGTCACGTTGCGCGACAATCGTGCCCACGTCGCTCAGAAGGTGGACGAACACGGCGTGGTCGCGTTCAGTGCGAGCTTCAGCTCGCCAGTACAGCGTCACGTCGACAACATCCCCAGGGCTCGCCACTGTCGATGACACCTTGTACCCAAGCAGTGTCCCGACTCCTCCCAGATCCACTTCCAGAGCGTTCGGCACGGTCGCGAGTTGCGTCCCGTTCAGAGGGCGAGGACGCGCGAAAGCGGGATGCAGTATTGCGACCAGCGCGTATAGGGCCAAGCCCAACATAAGCAGCGTGACGGTTATACCCGACACCCAGCCAAGACGGTTCGGAAGGAACCGGCGCAGCCCGAGGACGCTCAGCAGGCCAAACGCAGGCAGGGCTGGAAAGAGGAATCGTCCCATCGCGCCAGCGGGCTGGATGAGGATGTAGTACGACACAACCACCAGGAAAATGAGACAGGCGATTCCCAGGAAGAACAGGACGGCGCCAGGCGCGCGCCGGCGCCCGCGCAGCACGTGTCCGACTAGGGCGACGCCGCACAATACCAGCGCCCCTGCGTAGGCGGCCTGGTGCATGGGAACCTGGCCGTACCCAAACCTCCCCCAGAAACTGCTCCAAAGGTACGGCAGGCTCTGCTTCAGCGCCCACCAGCTCTCCGCAGGGTCCCTTCCGGACCACAGCTCGCCGACTTTGCTCATCCCCGTAGGGTCACCGTAGAGCGCCTGGTTGCGCCAGAACCACCATCCCGCGATCAGGACCGCACAGCCAACGACGATCAGGTTGCCGCGTATGAAGGCGCCCCAATCAAACCGGCGGTCTTGTCGAGGCCTCGCGCTGAGCAAGTAGGCCAGGGCGATGAGCAGATACAACGCAGCCAGATTAAGCTTGGTGAGCAGCGCCAGGCCGAACAGAGCACCCAGCGCGAAGTCGGTGCGCAGGCCCGTTCCCGTCCGCATCATCCGAAGACACACCAGCAGTACTGCGGCGCTGCAGAGCGTCGCCGGGACATCATTGCCAACGGCGCCACTCAGGTAAAGGAACTGGGGATTGAACGCGACGAGCGCGGCTGCCCCGAGTGGTAGCACCTGGCTTTCGGCAAACACGAGGCGTCCGGTGTGGTAGACCAGCCCCACTGCCAGCGCTCCGAGCAATATGGTGGACGTGCGCACGACGTAGACGGCGAGAGCGGCATCCCGGAACGGGAAGCGTTGTTCTTCGCGATGGAGATACTGATTCTTGTTGTCGTTGCTCACCTCCCAGTAGCGGTAGCCCCAGTAGGGATTGGTGGGAGGCCCGTAGTAGGGGTCTTGCACGACCGGCACCCAGGCGCTGACCAGCGCGCCGAGAGCATAGTAGAGGGGCGGATGGTGGCTTTGAGCACGCGGACCCTCAGCCTGCTGAACGGGCAGGCTGCGGTATTCGAGAATGTGCCGCACGTATCGGAAGTGGCGTATCTCGTCCGTAGGCTCGTACAGCGGGGAGGCCAGGCTGTAGCCGACAGCCACCACGAGATAGACGACCAGAAGCGCCAGCAAGGGCCAGTTGCCGGTCACTCGCGCCCTCAACCTGCCCCACCCGCGCTCCTTGCCGCTACTCACGTCCTCGGTCGGTTCTTCGCCCAGCGCGATTCTCATCCTTTCGCCGTGTCAGTCGGGGTGGGCGTCTGCGCTGGCCCCGACCACCGTTAGCGGTCCGATCAGCAGCCATTCGGCATCATCCTCGCCATCGGCGGCATCCTCGCCATCGGCGGCATCCTCGCCACCGGCGCCACGCAGATGGACCCGCTCCAACGACGGGTAGGCGTACATTCCTACGCGCATGTAGTACTCAGAGGGTGCATCGTCGGCCGCAACGTCGATGTCGAACCAGTTCAAGACGGTGTCGCCAGGCCGCCAGTACGCCGGCAGGAGACTCGGGCCGTCCTGCTGACCCACCAGCCGTCCCTCTTCGTCAAGCAAGTGGTTGAACCAGTGGTAGTACACGTCCTCGCTTGGTGTCTCCAACGGCTCCCACACCAGCGTCCAGCGCACTGTGGAACCGGGCTCAAGATTGCCTTCGAGGACGGTGCCGACGAGCCTCGCGCCGTTCGACCACGTAGCAGGCCCGTCAGGCAGTGGCTGCACGTTGGGAATGGCCGGCTCTCCTCCAGGCCAGCGGTAGAAGCGGTAGGCTCGCCTTCCCTCACGGAGCGGAATGCGCGCCTCCGTCGCCTCGGGCGACAGCTCGCCCAGCAGGACCTCGGCCGGCGTCATATCGTAGGTGGCCCAGTAGACAGCCGGATCGGCCGGGAATACCAACGTCGAACGCACATCCACCGCGCGATGCGGCCTCCCGTACAACAGGATATCGGCAACGTTCGGCATCTCAAAGCTGCGGGGCTCGTCCCCTGCGCTGAGAAGGACGACTTCTGCATCTCCGACTTCGTCCCCCAGACGGGCGGCCGTCTCGGCAGCCTCAATATGATAGCTCAGCGGCGTTCCGTACCCCCACACAGTGTCACGCGACCAGACGAAACTGAGAAGGGAGACGACCTCGTACACCTGCGCGGCCGCAATTGCGATCACCAGCACAGGCGCCGCAACCTTGAGGACTCGGCCCACGCGACCAGGGAGCCGCATAGCCCTTGCGACCAGCCACCCTACGAGTATGAACTGGGCCGGGAAGGTGATGGTGAAGTAGTGAGGAGCCGGGACAGTGAAGCCCCGGCTCAGCACCACAACAGGGACCAGTAGCCACGTGCTAGCGATCAGGCCGGCCGCCGTATCGTCGTCAAGCCCCCGGCGTGCGCGGCGTGCGGCCTGCACCAGCGCGAGTGCGGCCGCCAGGAGTGCCAGAACCCCCTCGACGACGAACAACCCGCGCGCGTTCGGGGTCAGGCGCACGAACTCCACATAGCGGTCTGGACCGGTCACTAGATGTAGATCAAGCCCGGTCGATGCGATCCACGCGTTGTACGCCGCTGCAGAACTCGTGACGGTCGGACGCCGCGAGATATCCACGAAACGCCGGATATTGACCCAGTCTTTTTGGGAATCCACTGCCAGGTAGGGTACAGAGGTAAGCGCTGCCAGGCCTATGGCGACAGGAACCAGGCGCCAATCCAGCCGCTTGCGAAACACAACGGCCCACAGGATGGTAAGCAGCACAAAAGGATAGGTGGAGAAATGCGTCTGCACCAGCAAGGCCAGCCCCAGAGCGTGTAGCAGCAGCGCCCAGCGCCGCCCGCGCACGAAGGCCAGCCAGCCCGTCCATACGTAAACCATGACCAGCGGCGGCAGGAGAACGGTATGCCAGATCTTGCGCGAGTATAGCACGGCCCACGGCGCGACGGCATAGAGAAGGGTCGCGACGAAAGCTGCCTCACGCCCGAACCAACGGCGCGTGATCAGGTAGCAGCCCAGCACAGTCGCCAAGTTGATGACCGCGACGAAGCCCGTGGCGAACACGGGACTGACCGAGATGGCATAGGGAATCGCCAGCAGCCAGATCGCCACTGGGAACGTGTCGAGGCTGGTGGACGAGACCGGCCCTATCCACATGAACCGCCCCTCCTGGCCTACGGCAAGTGCCCACTTGGAGATCTCGGCCTGATCCCACTGGAACTCGGCCAGGTCCAGGTGATTCAGGCGCAGCCAACCTGCCAACACCATCACAGCACACAGGCCAACAATCTCGAGCTTGGACCAGCGGGGAACGTCAGCCCTCAAAGGACCTCCACCACCGGCAGCCACAGCCGGTCGAAGGTGTCGCCGGCTGGCGTCGTGGCCTCCCATCGTGCCATCGTGTTCGGCGCGTAGAGGCCGATTTGGAGCCGATAGAGGCCGG
>JAUVSX010000371.1 GCA_030596915.1 Chloroflexota bacterium
GCCCTTGGGCAAGACTACAACCTTGTCTCTGACCAAACCTTCGTACACCTACATCCTTTCATCCCCTCCACTACAACAGGCGAAGCGCCGCGCTTCGTCCGGCCCCTGATCCTCGCCGCCGTGTCCGTTGCACTTTACCCCTGGAGTGGGTACAATGTCCTGGCGCAGCACTTGACGAGAGAGCGATCGCCAGGTATCCGCCGAAGGTACGTGACGGGGGGGCCTCCTCCCAGGCAGAGAATCCGATCATCGACTGAGGCTGCCGTCTGACGCCGCGTAGAGGGCACCCAGGCGCGCGGCAACAGGAGGCACGACCGTGGAATCGCACAAGAACGGCTTGGTGACGGGTGGCACGGGCAAGGCTGGCAAGTGGGTCGTCGCCGACCTGCAAGAGCACGGCTACGAGGTCACGAATGTGGACCTCCGACCTTCGGATCAGGTGCACACGTACAGGGTTGTTCTGTGCGACCTGGTACAGGTCTTCGGCGTTGTCGAGGGGAAGGACGCTGTCGTTCACTTGGCGGCCATTCCCTGGCCTGGGGAGCATTCACCGGAGGTCGTGTTCCGCAACAATGTGATGTCCACCTTCAATGTCCTCCAGGCGGCCTGTGTCCTCGGTGTCAAGAAGGTCGTACTCGCAGGCAGCGAATCGGCCCTGGGCTTTCCGTTCGCCTTTCGGCCGATCACGCCCGTCTACCTGCCTATCGACGAGGCACATCCGCTGCTCGCCCAAGACGCCTACGGGGTGTCGAAGATCGTCATCGAGGACCTGGGCCGCGGGTATGCGCGGCGCGATCCGGCGATGTCGATCATCTGTTTGCGCTTCTCCTACATCGTCGAGCCGCAGGACTACGCCGTCGAACTGCGCCAGGCGTGGGCGGACCCGAGCCATAACACCTTCAACCTCTGGGCCTACATCGACGCCAGAGATGTGGCGTTGTCGTGCCGTCTGGCCGTCGAGAGCGCGCAAACAGGATTTGATGCGTTCTATATCGCTGCCCCCGACACATTGATGCGGGAGCCGACTCGCGAGCTGGTCGAGCGCTTCTTCCCGGGCGTCGAGCGCGTGGCGGATGGCTTTGAGGGCCGCGCGTCGCCGTTGGACCTGCGGCATGCCAAGGATGCGTTGGGCTTCACGGCGCAGGTCACCTGGAGAGAGGTGGTTGGGGAGGATGACGGTGGCTGACGTCGATCAGGGCCGCTCCGGCGACGTGTGCGTTCGAGCCACCCCGCTGAGGGTGGCCCGCCCGCCAGTGGTCCGGGCCGGCGCCCAATGCGAACAGCACCCATGAAGGAAGGAGTCAGAACCGTGGCAGCAGAAACTGTGTTCACTATGGACACCTCGAGCATCAAGTATGGCCCCGGCGTCACACGCGAGGTCGGCTATGACATGAAGGAGCTCGGCACGAAACGTGTGATGGTGGTGACCGACAGGAATCTGAGCGACAGTGAGCCAGTCACCATCGCGCTGGAGGCGCTGCTCGCCGAAGGCATCGATGCCGTGCTCTTTGACCAGGCTCGGGTCGAGCCGACCGACCTCTCATTCAAGCAGGCGATTCAGTTCGCCACGGAAGGCCAGTTCGATGGGTACGTTGCCGTCGGCGGGGGCTCCTCGATGGACACGGCCAAGGTGGCCAACCTATACGCCACGTACCCGGCCGAATTCCTCGCCTACGTCAATGCGCCCATCGGCGAGGGTCGCCCAGTGCCTGGCAAGCTGAGGCCGATGGTCGCGATTCCCACGACGGCGGGTACGGGCAGCGAAACGACCGGGGTGGCAATCTTCGATTTGATTGAGATGCACGCCAAGACAGGCATCGCCCACCGCGCTCTGAGGCCGGTGGTGGGCATCGTTGACCCCAACAACACTCGCACGCTGCCGAAGATGGCGGTGGCGTGCACCGGCTTCGACGTCATCTGTCACGCGCTTGAGGCGCTGACGGCAATGCCGTACAACGCTCGTCTGGCGCCCGCCAGCCCTGATGTGCGACCTGCGTACCAGGGTGCGAATCCGATCAGCGACGTGTGGGCCGGCCGGGCGATCGAGATGGCCGCCCAGAACATAGTGCGCGCCGTCGAGGATCCTAGCGACGATGAGGCGCGCGGCCAGATGATACTGGCTGCCTCCTTCGCGGGCATTGGCTTCGGCAACGCCGGCGTTCATCTGGTCAACGGGATGTCGTACCCGGTCTCCGGGATGGTTCGCGACGACGTGCCCGAGGGGTACAGTTCTGACTATCCCATCATACCTCACGGGATGGCGGTCACGCTGAACGGGCCAGCCGTGTTCCGGTTCACCGCCCCAGTGGACCCGGCGCGGCATCTCTACGGGGCGGAACTGCTGGGCGCTGACGTGTCTGGGGTGGACCCAGCCGACGCTGGCGAGGTACTCGCGACCACGCTTGCCAACCTGATGCGCGAGACCGGAATCCCGAATGGGTTGAGTGCCGTGGGCTTCGGGCCCGATGACGTGCCGCAGTTGGTTGCGGGTACGCTCCCGCAACATCGTGTTACCAAGCTGTGTCCGCGTCCCTTCGATGAGGCGGATCTGGAGCGACTCTTCCTAGACGCGATGACTTGTTGGTAGATGAGATTCGCCGCTCGCTCGCCTTTGGCGGAGCGGCACTCCGAGGCGTCCGGAGCAGCGTCAGGGGCGGGGTAACCCGCGATTATGCGAGGTGGGGCGCCTGGCCTGTCTCATTGGGCGGGCCCGGTCTGATAGCGACAACTCCAGGAGGTACAGGATGGAATACGGAACGCTAGCTAACTATGCTGATGGCGAATGGGTGCCTTCAAGCTCGGATCGATCACAGGAGATACACAATCCTGCAACCGGCGAAGTCATCGGGCGCGTGCCGCTCTCGACCGCGGCGGAGACCAACGCGGTGGTGCGGGCGGCCAAGGACGGATTCCAGGAGTGGCGCGAGACCCCGTCTATGGTGCGCGCGCGCTACCTGTTCCGCCTGAAGGGTTCGATGGAGGATCGCTTCGAGGACCTCGCCCGTACGATCGTGAAGGAGCATGGCAAGATCATAGACGAGGCTCGAGGGGAGGTACGGCGCGCGATTGAGAACGTGGAGGTAGCGATGGCGGTGCCTTCGCTGATGATGGGCTACAACGCGGAGGATATCGCCATCGGCATCGACGAGGAGGCTGTGCTTCAGCCGGTCGGGGTGTTCTGCTGGGTAGCTCCATTCAATTTCCCGGCGATGGTACCTTTCTGGTTCTTGCCCTACGCGGTGGCTTGTGTCAACACCTACATTGTCAAACCTTCAGAAGTGTGCCCTATCAGCCAGAATGTGATGTTCGAGATGCTGGATGATGCGGACTTCCCGCCGGGCGTCGTGAACCTGATCAATGGGTCAAAGGAGGTGGTCGAGGTCCTGCTCGCGCACCCTGATGTGGCGGGGGTGTCGTTTGTCGGCTCGACGCCGGTGGCGAAGGCCATATACAGGCAGGCGGCCGTGCACGGCAAGCGGGCCCAGTGCCAGGCGGGGGCAAAGAACTGCCTGGTGGTGATGCCAGACGCCGTGCTGGACCGAACGGTGGCAGCGATCCTGTCGTCGGCCTTCGGTACGGCAGGGCAACGCTGCCTGGCAGGCGCGCTCGTGCTGGCTGTGGGAGACGTCTACGAGCCACTGAAGGCCGCGTTGGTCGAGGCGGCCTCGACCATCAAGGTGGGCAACGGGCTGGACGAGAGCGTGCAGATGGGGCCGGTCGTCTCTCGGCAGGCGCTTGATCGAATCCTCGGATCCATTGCGCGGGGCGTAGATGAAGGCGCGGAACTGGTTCTCGACGGCCGGGGCGTTCAGGTCGAGGCTCATCCGGGGGGATATTACGTTGGTCCGACGATCTTCGATATGGCCACGCCGGACATGGTCATCGCGCAGGAAGAGATTTTCGGTCCTGTGCTACCCATCATTTCAGTGGCTAACTTCGACGAGACGGTAGCCGTCATTGAGGGGCTTCCTTTCGGCAACGCGGCGTCGCTGTTCACGGATAGCGGCAAATGGACGCGTGAGTTCAAGTACCGCGTACCGTGTGGCAATATCGGCATCAACATCGGTATCGCGGCCCCTATCGCGACATTCCCATTCGGTGGGATGAAGGACTCGTTTTTCGGTGATCTCCACGGGCAAGGAC
>JAUVSX010000186.1 GCA_030596915.1 Chloroflexota bacterium
GGCTCCAGCCGTTTTCGGAATACGGCGATGAGTCCAGCACCGAAACCGCTGAAGGGGTAGTACGAACCGCTGGATGGGGCCGGGATAACCGCTGAAGCGGTCACTACGAACACCCGGGGGTGGCGTAGGTTTGTGGCAACGGCTCCAGATAGAGAGCTGTGAGCCGAGTGAACAGGTGTGGTACATCACAGCGAGGGGAGGAACACGGATGACAGCGATCAAGAAGCTTCGACGACTCGAGGGTACCACGTTGCGTCTTGGCGGCGTGGGCGACAACTGGCATATGACGTGGGCTGATGACGACGCGCAGTACATCAGCCTCTGTGACGGCCGGGGCTGGCCCGGCATGCCCCAGGCGGAATACAACAGCCGAGCGTACGCTACTAACGGCGTGCCACCGGACGTCCATTTCGAGTATCTGCTGGGTTATCCGGAGCTTCTGAACCATCCAGGAACCCGCGAGATCAGCCGCTACTACAACTTCGGCATTCTGGCCCTCGACGGGCATCTGTACCAGTTCCTGAGCACGCCTAATAACCCGTTCACCATGCCCAAGCCGCGCTTCGTCGGCGCGAAGCTGATCACCTCGCCCGACAACGGCCTGACCTGGCGCAATCAGGACGGCAGCACCCCTGTCGTCTGGGAGGCATGGGAGGACCGGTCAAGGGACAACATGTTCTTCTTCGAGGAGCCCGGCGACACGTTCTCGCTCCTGACCGTGCTGCAGATGGGCCGGAACTACGAGCACAACACGGACGGATACGTGTACGTGTACGCGCCGAATGGCAACAGCGAGGGCACGATGAACCAGCTCGTGATGTGCCGAGTGCCCAAGGGCCGCATCCTGGACCGGTCAGCCTACGAGTTCTTCGTCGTTCAGAGGAAGGATGGCGGCGTGGAGTGGTCGACGCGGATTGAGGACCGCGGCCTGGTGCACACGTTCCCGAGCGGCTGGGTCAATCGTTCTATCCATCCATACGCGTGGCACCCGAGCGTCGTCTACTATGCAGCGACCGATCAGTACCTGATGGCGAACTGGGGCATGGGCTGCGGTCCGGGCGGCGAGTGGTTCGGCAAACCGAGCTATCTGGGATTCTGGACGGCCCCGAAGCCCTGGGGTCCCTGGACGCAGGTGCACGAGGAGACGGCCTGGACACCGAACGATGACCCGGCTGCCAGGGCATACCAGCCCCAGATCGCGCCGAAGTGGATCGCTGACGATGGCCGGACGTTCTGGCTAGTGTGGACCGACTTTCAGGAGGTCGAAGGCGCCGGACGGTTGTACTATGCGTTCAATACGCAGCGCGTGGCGGTCTCGATAGACTAATCTGAGCGGTCTGTTGAATCAGGTTCAGGGCAGTCTGCCGACCAAGGGCCTCCTCTACGTCGTTGGCAGGAGATCCGCCGCAGAATAGCCCGCGTCGTATCGCTCGAAAGGAAGGGAAATCGCATGGCGCGCCATCAAACGTCGAAGGAACCACCGCGGCACCGGGATGATCTCACCGGAGAGCACGCTCTCGGCGACATCGGGCAGCTCGTGCTGGCTATCCTGTTCACACTGACGTGGGTAGTCGATTCGTTCTTCCTGCACTACTCGATCTTCCTGAATGGCATAGTGCCCGTCTGGGTGAGGATCCCTCTGGCTGTTGTCTTGCTGGCACTGGCGGCATACCTGGCACGAACGGGTCTCTCTATCGTGTTCGGTGAGCGGCGGGAGACACCGGGCGTGATACGGAAGGGCGTCTTCGGCGTGGTCCGGCATCCGGTATACCTGGGGGAGATTCTGCTCTATCTGGGTCTGCTGATGCTCAGCATTTCGTTGGCCGCCGCGGCCGTGTGGCTGGTCGCAGTCGTGTTCCTGCACTGCATCTCGCGCCACGAGGAGAAGCTGTTGCTCGAGCGCTTCGGGGCCGAGTACGAGCAGTACATGCACGACGTGCCAATGTGGATACCGCGGTTCCGCACGAAGTGAAGATGGGGCTGTGGACTGCAGGCTGTTCAACCGGAGCCATCTCGGTATACTGATAGTGGCGATACACAGGAGCATCGTGAACAGTTCAGGCACGACGCGGCCTCCCACCGGGAGGCCGGCGCACGTGGACGGGAGGTCGACAGACGCCCGCGAACTGCGAAGCTGTGCAAACAGACAGGGGAGGTGGCTGGATTCGCAATGATCGATATCGGAGGGTGGGAGCAGGCAGGGGCAAGAGAGGATTTCCGGCGGGCGCGTGCGCAGGCCGTGCGCGAGCAGATCAGGAGCCGACTAAGGGGCCAGTCGGCTGAGCTCCTCTGCTATGACGATGTGCGCGAGCAGTTGCAGGCCACTAGCTCGACCTACCGGGGGCTGCACGACATCCCTCTTGATAGTGTCGTTGGCAGCGTTGGTCGCTGTGGCGACTTCTCCCGGACCTTCCTTCCCCGGCGCGGTGAGGACGAGTGGAGGTGGACGAGAGTCCAGGCAGCGGTGCTCAGCGATGAAGGTGTGCCTCCGATCGAGGTCTACCAGATCGGCGACGTCTACTTCGTGCTGGACGGCAATCACCGGGTTTCCGTTGCCCGCCAGCTTGGAGCCACTCATATCCAGGCCTATGTGACGGAGTCCTACGCCGACCTGCCGCTCACGTCCGACGTCCAGCCGGACGAATTGATCGTGAAGGCGGAGCACGCAGGGTTCCTGGGCCGCACGGGTCTGAGTGATCTTCGCCCCGACGCCGATCTGAGCGTGAGTGTGCCGGGACAGCATCCGATACTAGAGGAACACATCTCGGTCCACCGCTACTTCATGGGCATCGATCAGAACCGTCCCATACCCTACCAGGATGCCGTCGCCCATTGGTATGACACGGTCTACCTGCCCGTCGTGGAGGCCATACGTGCCCAGAACCTGCTGCAAGACTTCCCCGATCGCACCGAGGCTGATCTCTACCTGTGGCTGTCGGAGCACCGCGTCGCACTTGGGGAGCAGCTCGACTGGGAGGTCACGCCCGAAGTGGCCGCGCGCGACCTCGCGGCCCAGTCCGGCCGGGAACGCGCGCGCCTCCTCACCCGCCTGAGCTCAGCCGCCGTGGAAGCTCTGTTGGGCCGCGCGCCCGGCGAGTGGCGCCAGGAGCAACTGGCGCTGCGACAGAGCGCCCTGTTCATCGACGTTCTCGTGGCCGTCACCGGTCGTGAAGGCGGCTGGGTCGCCGTGGAATCGGCGATCGAGCTGACGAAGCAGGAGAATGGCCGTCTGATCGGTATTCACATCGTCTCGGCGGAGGCCGAGCGGAACAGCGAGTCCGTGCGAGCCCTGGAGGCAGAGTTCGCGCGGCGCTGTCAGGCGGCCGGGGTCGCGGGAACGCTGGTCGTCGAAGTGGGTGAGATTGGCCCCACTATCTGTAGCCGTGCTCGCTGGACCAGCCTGGTCGTGGTTGGGCTGGCGCATCCGCCAGGGGATAGGGCAATCGATAGGCTCGGGTCGGGGCTTCGCTGGCTGATCGAACATTGCCCCGGCCCGATCTTGGCGGTGCCCGAAGCCCCCGGGCTCCAGGCTCGGCAGGGATTCGATCCCGCGCTACTGGCCTACGATGGGAGCCGGAAAGCGAATGAGGCGCTCTATCTCGCTGCCTACCTGGCGGGCCAGCGAGAGATGGCGCTGGTCGTGTTGACGGTCGATGAGAGGAAGCGGGGCGCGGCGGCGGGCGATGCCGAGCCTCGGGCTCTCCTTGGCGCTCGGAAGTACCTGGAAGACCACGGCGTAGACGCCAACTACGTAACCAGGCAAGGCGGTGTCGCCGAGGCAATTCTGGAGACCGCCCACGAGTACTCATGTGGGCTAGTGATCATGGGGGGCTACGGGTTCAGCCCGCCGCTGCAGATCGTGCTCGGCAGCGCGGTCGATCAAGTCCTGCGCGAGTGCAAGCTGCCGGTGCTTATCTGCCGCTAAGCCAAGGACCTGGCTGGGTAGGCTACCAGAAGTTCCGCTGAAGAGGATGGTGCTGCGGTGAAGACGCGGACCTATGCCCACGTTGGGGCCTTCTTTCGGCAGACTCGGGCGGACCTCGAGTCGAACGAGGCCGCCAACAGCCTGATGCTTGGTCTCTGTGGACAGTTCGAACATCACCCGGATTGGCTCAGAGCCGCTCCGTGCCTGAAAACGGTCGAGGACCAGAATGGCCTGGTACTCGCCGTGCTGATGGCGCCGCCTCACAACCTACTCGCTTACTACCACCGGGGTGATCTCGCCGGCGGGGCGAGAATAACGGTCGAAGAGCTGATCAGGGATGGGTGGAGCGTCCCGGGGGTACTCGGACCGAGCGAGGTGGCAGGGGCGCTCGCACAGGCCTGGGCGGAGGCGACCGATGTTCGATGCCATGTGGCGCGGGAGCAGCGCGTCTTTGAGCTACGGGCGGTCCGGAGCCTGGCGCCAGTCCCCGGCAGATTGAGGCTGGCGGCAGGGCGAGACGTCAACCTGGTAGCACGATGGCTGCACCAGTTCGTACTGGGCGTCTTCGGCGAGGCGAACCGAGAGGAATCCGACCGCACGGCGAGCCGCCGCATCGAAGAGAGGGATGTGTACCTGTGGGAAGATGGACGGCCAGTATCGATGGCGGTGAAGACCCGGCCGACGCGGCATGGCATTGGCATAAGCTCCGTGTACACGCCTCCGGGGTCGCGGCGGAAGGGGTACGCGACGGCCTGTGTCGCCGAGTTGAGCACCGTACTCCTCGCGGCCGGCTGGGAGTTCTGCGCGCTTTTCGCCGATCTGGGGAACGGTACCGCCAACCGCATCTACCAGAAAATCGGCTACAGGCCAGTGTGCACCTACCAAGAGTACGCCCTCACCGAAAAGAGATAGGCGCCAGGTTAGGCTCGGACGCACGCGATCGGGGGTTGGCGGACGACCCGCGACGGACGACGGACGATGGGCGATGGATGATGGACGATGGATGCCCAGAGCGGTGATCGCATCATCACTCGAGTGATATTGGGAAACGGAGAGCAACGATGCCTACGAACCGGTCAGGCGATGTTGAAGCAAACGGTATCCGGCTGCACTTCGTGCGCACCGGTGGCGACAAGCCCGCCATTGTGCTCGCGCACGGTGTAACAGACGACGGTCTATGCTGGACGCCCGTCGCAGACGAGCTGGCATCCACATACGACATCATTATGGTCGACGCGCGGGGTCACGGCCGCTCGGAGCTGACCGATGGCGGCTACGATCCGGCGACACAGGCAGCCGACCTCAACGGCGCAGTCGCGGCGTTGGGACTGCAGAAGCCCGTGCTGCTTGGCCATTCCATGGGCGCTATGACGTTGCTGGCGTTGGCCGGCATCTATCCGAACACGCCGCGGGCGATCCTGCTGGAGGATCCGCCGGCTTTCTGGGCAGTTCGACCGGACGAGGAATCTGACCGTTCACGACGGCAGAACCGGCGAGCGCGGATTGCCGAACTGAAAAGCAAGACGCGCGAAGAGTTGATCGATGTGGCGCGCGAGCAGCATCCGTCTTGGTCGGACGCCGAGATCGGTCCTTGGGCCGATGCGAAGCTGCGTGTCAGCCCGAAGGTCGCCAGCGTCTTTGTCCGCGATAGTGCGCGCGTCGTCGACTGGCAGGCGACCCTGCGCAGCATCACCTGTCCTGCACTGGCGATCACGGCTGACGTAGAGCGGGGCGCACTACTCACGCCCGAGGCCGTTGCATCTCTGCAAGAGCTGGTGCCGCAGCTTGAGACTGCGCACATCGCGGGCGCTGGACACAGTATCCGCCGAGAGCAATTCGCAGCCTACATGAATGTCGTGCGCGACTTTCTCGCCAAGTTGGCTGCGACCGCATAGTCCCCTGTCGCGTGCCTGTGGAGACGAAGGGGAGGGATGAGGATGGACATCAACGTTCTCACGACACGAATGGCCCACAATGCCAGCAGGATACAACGGTTGGTGGAAGGCGTTTCCGCTGAAGAGGCGCGATGGAAACCCGCCGCCGATTCCTGGTCGATCCTGGAGGTCCTCAATCACCTGCTGGATGAGGAGAAAGAGGATTTCCGGGTGCGCCTGGATATCATCTTGCATCATCCTGAACGGCCGTGGCCTCCTATCGACCCTGAAGGGTGGGTGGCCGAGCGCCAGTACAATCAGAAAGACCTCGTGGAGTCCCTGGACAAGTTCCTTCGCGCGCGGGAGGAATCGCTTGCGTGGGTGAGAGGTTTGTCCGCGCCCAACGGGGAGGCGGTGTATGAGGCGCCCTGGGGTCCGATCACCGCCGGGGACATGTTCGCCTCGTGGGTGGCGCACGACATGCTGCAGATGCGCCAGTTGGTGGAGCTGCACTGGGCGTACACCGCCCTGCTCGTGGAACCGTACAGAACCGAATACGCTGGGGAGTGGTAGGGAAGCAGGGGGCAAACCGGACAGGTTGCCGGGCGTGAGAGGCTTGAAGTCGGGCGTTCGCGGGCAAACCTGACACCCAGGTTTGGCCCAAGATAGGCGACAAGTCATCGTCATCGCACGGCCACGACACGCTCTGTGAAGCGAAAACCTGACAGGTTTCCAC
>JAUVSX010000130.1 GCA_030596915.1 Chloroflexota bacterium
GAAGCAGGACGCTGACATATGCGAGCTGGTGGCCCCTCGCAACAACTATCTCGGTGTGATGCTCCCCTACACGCCACTCCACCACGTGCTGCTGCGCGACATAGACCGGCCGCTGGTGATGACTAGCGGCAATCTGTCGGAGGAGCCCATTGCCTGCGGCAATGACGAAGCGCTGCGCCGCCTCTCTCATCTGGCCGATGGGTTCCTGCTGCATGATCGCGACATTCACGCTCGCTACGACGATTCGGTCTGGTGCGTGGTCCGCATTCCGGCGTACGCGTGTCCAGAGTCAGCAGCAGACCAGGCAGCCAGTTCCCGTGGATTAGAGAGCAGTTTTGCGCAGCCCATCCGGCGCTCGCGGGGCTACGCTCCATTTCCGGTCAAACTGCCCTTCCAGACCAGGCCGACGCTTGCCTGCGGCCCGGAACTGAAGAACACGTTCTGTGTCACTCGGGATGAGTACGCGTTCGTCAGCCAGCACATTGGCGACCTGGAGAACCTGGAGACGCTGGAGCACTTCGAGGCGACGATCGAGCTCTACAAGCAGCTCTTCCGGGTCGAGCCCGAGCTGGTGGCCTATGACCAGCACCCCGCGTATCTATCTACAAAGTACGCGAAGGCGCTGGACGTTGAGGCCGCCTCGCTCTTCGCGATCCAGCACCACCACGCCCACATTGCCAGTTGCCTGGTCGACAACGGCTGGCCGCAGGATGCGGGGCCGGCTATTGGCGTGGCGTGGGATGGCACTGGCTACGGCAGCGACGGGCACATGTGGGGCGGGGAATTCTTGGTGGCCGACTACGAGAGCTTTCGGCGGGCGGGGCACCTCGAGACTATGCCGATGCCCGGCGGCGACGCGGCCATCCGCAACCCGTACCGCCTGGCAAGCGCGTATGTGTACGCGCTCACGGGCCGGATGAAGTCGTTTGGGGCCGATGCCGGTGAGGGAGAGCTGGGCATCATCCGCAAGCAGGTTGACGAGGGCATCAACTGCCCACTGACCTCAGCCGGTGGGCGGATGTTCGACGCTGTCTCTGCGCTGCTGGGCATACGACCGCGGGTCTCCTACGAGGCCCAGGCCGCGATGGAACTGGAGAGAGCCGCGCAGTCTGGAGCGCTCGCGCGGTCGGCCAACGGCTGCGGCTATCCGTTTGGCATCGATGTGGGCGCGGCCGAAGGCAGCGCTGATTCCGGAGGGGTGTGGGTCGTTCGGCTGGCGGAGATGTTCGAGGGGCTGCTCGCGGACCGGCGGAACGGTATCGCTATTGGAGAAATCGCCTACAGGTTCCACGTCACCGTAGCCGAGATGATCCGGGCGATGTGCGAGCGCATCGCTTGCGAGACCGGACTCGACACGGGGGCGCTGAGTGGAGGGTGCTTCCAGAACCGGCTCCTTCTGGCGATGGTGGTGCCGCGACTGCGAGAGACGGGTTTCAGTGTCTTGCTTCACCGGCAGGTGCCGTGCAACGATGGTGGCATCTCGCTGGGGCAGGCCGTGATTGCGCATCACGCAGCGCGGACGACGCGTCGTTGAGGGAATGGCTCGGTGCTGGTATACTTGATGTTTCAACGGCCGCGCGTTCGAAGTCTGTTGGCGGCTGCGGCTGCTTGAGTAAGCATGTGGACACAAAGAGGGGACTGGATTGATATGTGCCTGGCAATACCGGCGTTGATTAGGACAATCGATGGAAACTCTGGCTTGGTCGAGATTGGTGGGATTGAGCGCACCGTCAGCCTGGCGCTCACGCCGGAGGCCCAGGTGGGTGACTATGTGCTGCTGCACACAGGCTTCGCCATCAATGTGCTTGATGCGGAGGAGGCCCATGAGACATTGCGCCTGCTATCGGAGTTGGCCGAGTTCATTGCCGAGGAGACGGGCACCGGTCTCGCAGTAGAGGGAACCCAGGGGACCGGCTAGCGGCATGAAGTACGTCGACGAGTATCGTGCCCCTGAGTTGGCCCGCAAACTGCTGGCGAGCATTGAGGCGCGCTCAACGCGGCCCGTGCGCTTCATGGAGTTCTGCGGCGGGCACACGCATGCCATTTTCCGCCACGGGCTGCGGCAGATGCTGCCCCCAACCGTCCAACTGCGCTCCGGGCCTGGCTGCCCCGTCTGCGTCACGTCTGATGCCGACATTGATCGCGCGATTGCCACGGCGACACTGCCCGGTGTGATCCTGACGACTTTCGGCGATATGATCAAGGTGCCGGGAAGCGACGGATCTCTCCAGACGGCCAAGGCCGAAGGGGCCGACGTGCGGATCGTCTATTCCACGTTGGATGCGCTACAGATCGCCCGCGACAATCCTGAGAATGAGGTCGTGTTCCTCGGCATCGGCTTCGAGACGACGGCGCCGACGGTGGCTGCATCGATCCTGGAGGCCAGCGCCACGGAGGTGGACAACTTCCGCGTCCTATCGCTCCACAAGCTGACGCCCCCGGCCACCTGCGCGCTTCTTGATGCTGGCGAGGTTCGTCTGGACGGGATCATTGGACCTGGGCACGTGACAACCATTATCGGGAGTGCGGCCTGGGAGTTCCTGCCACGGGACTACGGCGTGCCATGCGCCGTGGCAGGCTTCGAACCACTGGACATCCTGGAGGCGGTGAGCGCGCTGGTCGAGATGTCCGAAGCGGGCGAGCCGGCCGTTGTGAACAGCTACACGCGCGGCGTCCACCCGGAGGGGAATCGCACAGCGCAGGGTGTCATGGCTCGTGTGTTCGAGGTGGCCGACGCGGAATGGCGCGGGCTGGGGCGCGTGCCGGCGAGCGGGCTAGCCATACGCCAGGCGTATGCGCCGTTCGACGCCGCGTTGGCGTTCCCTGTGAAAACTGGACCGGCCCGCGAGCACCCGGGATGCCGCTGTGGGGATGTTCTGCGGGGCACTGCGGAGCCCACCGATTGCCCCCTGTTCGGCCGGGCATGCACACCGGTCCGCCCCGTTGGCCCCTGTATGGTATCGGCTGAAGGCGCCTGCGCTGCCTGGTACCAGTACGGAGGCATCCTTGTCTGACCAAGTGCTGAGCGGCAAGGTACTGCTGGCCCACGGCTCGGGCGGCTACCTGAGCCACGAGCTGGTTGAACGGCTGTTTCTCAAGCACTTCCGCAACCCTGTGCTCGCCCGCCTGGATGATGCGGCAGTGGTGGAGGTCTCGAACCTGGGGCTGCTCGTTCCTGGTGCGACCAGCCCGGGAGTGGAAAACGCAGACCTGAAGCTGGCCTTCACGACCGACTCCTATGTCGTCAGCCCAATCTTCTTCCCTGGCGGCGATATCGGAAAGCTGGCCGTCTGCGGCACGATCAATGACCTGGCGATGAGCGGGGCCAAACCGCTCTACCTCAGCGCGGGCTTCATATTGGAGGAGGGGTTGGCGTTTGAGGACCTGGAGCTGGTGGTGGCCTCAATGGCAGAGACCGCTCGCACTGCTGGTGTATCAATTGTGACCGGCGACACCAAGGTGGTCGGCTACGGGAAGGCCGACAAGCTGTTCATCAACACCGCAGGCCTGGGCGTGGTCCCCTCCGATGTGGACATAGGGAGCGACAAGGCCCGCCCCGGCGACGTGATCATCGTGAGCGGCCCGATCGGCGATCATGGTATGACGATCATGAGCCAGCGGGAGGGCTTGCGTTTCAGGTCGGCGTTGGAGAGCGATTGCGCACCGCTGCACGGGCTCGTGGCGGCGATATTGGGGGCGGTTTCCTCGCCTGGTGCGGGCGGCAGCTCCCCGAGCCCGGCAGCCATACGTTGCCTGCGCGATCCCACCCGCGGCGGACTGGCGACCGCCCTGTGCGAGGTGGCGGACAAGTCCAAACATGGCATCGAGATCGAGGATAGAGCCATTCCCGTCCGCGACGAGGTGCGCGCGGCGTGCGAACTGCTCGGCCTGGATCCGCTATACGTAGCAAATGAGGGCAAGCTGGTCGCGTTTGTGGAACCGGGGGCTGTCGACACCGTGTTGACTGCCATGCGCGGCCACCAGTATGGGCGGGATGCGACCGTCATCGGCCACGTGACAGATGAACACCGGGGCCGCGTCGTGCTGCGCACCGCCCTGGGCGCTCGGCGCATCGTCGACATGCTCGTAGGGGAACAGCTTCCCCGTATCTGCTGAATCACGGGACACCACCATTGATGGCCGAGACCTGGCGACTCCTGGATACGGCTCCCTGTCCGGCGGCCGAGAACATGGCCTTGGACGAGGTTGTGCTCAAGGCGCGCGCCCAGAACCGGGTTCCCAACACTGTTCGGTTCCTCCAGTTCCTGCCCCGCTGCACGCTCGTGGGATACCACCAGGCGGTGGAGCAGGAGATACGCGTCGACTACTGCCACGACCACGGGATTGAGATCAACCGGCGACTGACAGGTGGCGGCGGGCTCTTCTGGGACGAGAGCCAGCTAGGATGGGAGTTGATCGCCTGGCAGGATGATGACCGTTTCCCTCGCCGCGTGGAGGAGCTCTATGAGCTACTCTGCCGGGGAACGATTCGGGGGCTGGCGAAGTTGGGCGTGCACGCTGCCTACCGGCCCAAGAACGACATCGAGGTCAACGGCCGCAAGATATCCGGCACGGGCGGGACCAGCCTGGACGGGGCATTCCTCTTTCAGGGCTCACTGCTCGTCGACTTCGACGTAGAGACGATGATGCGCGCCCTGCGAATCCCCACCGAGAAGTTGAAAGACAAAGAGATCGAGTCTGTCCGAGAGCGCGTCACGTGTCTGTCCTGGGAGCTTGGCGCCGCGCCGCCCTTGGACCAGATCAAGTCAGCGATGGCGGAGGGGTTCGCTGAGGTGTTGGGTGTTGACCTCGAGCCTGGTCCGCTGACCGGTTTCGAGCGTGAGCTTCTGACTGAGCGGCTGCCTTACTTCCAGTCGGAGGAGTGGGTCTACGGCGTGCGCCGGCCACTGGTGCAGCGCAGCGAGCTCCGCGGCGTCTACAAGAGCCCTGGCGGCCTCATCCGGGCATCGCTCCTTGTCAATGCACAGGCGCGCCGCATCCGGGAGGTGTTCATCACCGGCGACTTCTTCGCCTACCCCCGTCGGTCGATTCTCGATCTTGAGGCGCGGCTCATAGGGGTGCGGGCCGACGTGGAGGCAGTGAGCACGATCGTCGAGGCGTTCTTTGCCACAGAGGACATCCAGATTCCCGGTGTCACCGCCGCCGATCTGGTGCGCACGCTCGGTGAGGCGCTGGAGAAGAGCTCCTACCCACAGTTTGGCATACCCGCCGACCAGGTGAACTCGGTCTTCACCGTTGTGAAGCCACTGGCCGAGGTACCGCCTTGTTCGGTGGTGCTTCTGCCCTACTGTGCCAAGCTGCCGGAGTGCGACTATCGTTACCAGGAAGGGTGCGACCAATGCGGCCTGTGCTGCGTCGGCGACGCCTTCAGCCTGGCCGAGGAGATGGGCTTCACCCCTATCTCCATCCAGAGCTACGAGCACCTCGAGCAGACGCTCGAACGCCTCAAGGAAGAGGGAGCAGTGGCCTTCGTGGGCAGTTGCTGTGAGCCATTCTACGCCAAGCACCGCGACGACTTCGAGCGCATCGGGCTCCCGGGCATCCTGGTCGACGTGGATAGCTCCACTTGCTATGACCTGGGGCGCGAGCAAGATGCGTACGCCGGGCGCTTCGACAACCAGACCCATCTGAAGCTCGATCTGTTGGCACGCGTCCTGACACGAGCTGGAGACCATGACCGAACAGGTTGACGTGCTGGTCGTTGGCGCAGGACCGGCAGGCAGCTCCGCCGCACGCATGGCTGCGGCTGGGGGAGCGCGAGTGCTGATGGTCGAGCAGCGCCCGATCGTGGGGTTGCCTGTGCAGTGCGCGGAGTATGTGCCGGCACAGATCGTCAGCACCATCCGTTTGCCGGAGCAGTGTATCACGCAGCGTATCCGCACGCTGCGTACTCACCTGCCCGACGGCGACGTCGTGGAGACCAGGGCCGCCGGCTACGTGGTGGAACGGGCGCTCTTGGACAAGGCGCTGGCAGTCTCGGCTTACCGGGCGGGGGCCCGGATCTGGACGGGAGCTCGGGCGCTCGAGCGGACAGAGCGTGGCGTGCTCGTTCGTCGGGATGCTCAGAGCACCGAGGTTGTGTGTCGTGTGGTCATCGGCGCGGACGGGCCCAGGTCGAGTGTAGGGAGCTGGATCGGACTGTCGAATGCTTCGTTCATTGATGCGCAGCAGGTAGAGGTCGTGCTGCCCGACCCGCAGGACTACACTGAGGTGTTCTTCGACCCCGCCTACGCCGGCGGATATGGCTGGCTCTTCCCCAAGGGAGAGACGGCCAATGTGGGCGTGGGCGTCAACCGCAGCCTGGGGGGGGACCCGCAGCGCGCCCTGGCGCAACTCCTCGACCAACTGGGTATGGGGTCAGGCGCCATCGTAAGCCACACGGGCGGCCCGGTCCCCAGCGGGGGTACGTTGGACCGATTGCGGGTGGGTAGCGTCCTGCTCGTGGGCGATGCCGCGGGTCACACCCACCCGGTCACGGGAGCGGGCATATTCTCCGCCGTCGTGAGCGGCGCCTTTGCGGGCCAGGCGGCGGCAGAGGCCGTGCAGAGCGGAGACTGGGCCACATTGGATGGCTATGAAAACGAATGGACGCCTTTCATGGGTGGGCCGCTCCGGCACGCGCTGGGCAAGCGGCGCTTCCTGGATCAGCACTGGAGTGACGATCCCGCGGCGCTGAGCGCACTCATCCGAGAGAACTGGATCGCCTTCAAAGCGTACGGCCGCCGGTAGACAGTAACCAAGGAGCTCACTATGGAGAGTCCCGAATACGTACAGACGAGCCTTGCGGCGTCGATGGCGCTGGGCTTTCAACCGGCGAGGTTCCGCCGCGATTCCTATCTGACAGGCCTCAACCTGCTGGTCACCTACCCCGGCGGCTGTGTCGCTCAGTGCGGATTCTGCGGCCTGAGCCACCAGCGAGAGGTGGAAGAGGGGAAGCGGACGTTCATTCGCGTCGACTGGCCCACGTACAAGGTGGATGACATCATCGCCCGGATGAAAGCGGACGGCGGTCAGTTGCGGCGCGTCTGCGTCGGAATGATCACCCATCGCCGCGCCTTCGACGATATGAACACGATCATCCGGCGCTTCCACGATGAAGTCGGGCGCCCCATCAGCGCCCTCATCGCTCCCACGCTGATCCGCCCCCTCGACCGTCTGGTGGAGATCAGAGAGGCCGGCGGCGATATGATCGGCGTCGCGGTAGACGCGGCCACCCCCGAGCTTTTCGACCGGTATCGCGGCAGTGGGGTTGGGGGACCCCACAAGTGGGACCATTACTGGGCCGCAGTGGAGGAGTCTGTCCGCGCATTGGGTCGGCATCAGGTCGGTGTGCACCTGATCGTCGGGTTGGGAGAGACCGAGCAGGAGATGATCGCCACGATTCAGCGTGCAGAGGATATGGGCGCCCACACCCACCTGTTCTCCTTCTTCCCGGAGCGTGGCACACCGATGGATGATCACCCACAGCCCAAGTACGGCCAGTACCGGCGCGTGCAATTAGCGCGCTATATCATCAACAAGGACTACGGGCGCTGCGACGACATGGACTTCAACGACCAGGGCCAGGTGGTGGCATTCGGCGTCGAGACCGAGGAGCTGATCCGCTACGGAGAGCCTTTTGTGACCTCCGGTTGCCCCGGACCAGATGGTCACGTCGCCTGCAATCGGCCCTTTGGAAATGAGCGCCCAGGGCGTCCCATCCGCAACTATGCCTTCGTGCC
>JAUVSX010000348.1 GCA_030596915.1 Chloroflexota bacterium
CGTCGCCGCTCGGAGTGACCCCGCGCGCGCGTCGGGCTATACTCGCCCCGACACGCACGCTGGCCTCTGTCAGCGCCTTCCCGACCCTGCGTGACCGCGGCTCCAAATGGGGGCGCGGGTCAACACAGCGAGCTAGGGGGTCCAGGCTTAATTGAAGCGCTCGTGCTAGCAGACAGCGCCCTGGTGTTTCGGGCGACGCTCAACCCGGGATTCTGCACAACGAGGACACTATGAAATCGCGCTATCGCTGGTACGTCGCCACGGTCTTCTTCACCTTGATGCTGCTCCATCAGGCCGACAAGCTTCTCATCGGCCCGCTGACGTCATGGCGGACTTCGAGATCAACGAGGCGCAGATGGGCGCGGTTTCGAGTCTGGCGATTGTCGTCGCTTCAGCCTTCTATCTCGTGTGGGGCTATCTCTACGACCGCTTCGCTCGGCCGAAGTTGTTGGCGGTGGCACCCTTCATCTGGGGAGCGCCGACGTGGCTGAACGTTCTGGCGCCAACGTACCCAATCTTCCTGGCGACCCGCTCGAGCACCGGCATTGACGACGCCAGCTACCCCGGAGTGTTCAGCCTGCTGTCGGACTACTTTGAGCCGCGCCCGCGCGGCAAGGTGTACGGCCATATGCAGATGTCGGGTCCCCTGGGATATATGGTTGGCACTGTGCTGGCGACGATGCTTGGCGGAACACTGGGATGGCGCAACGTCTTCCTGATAGCGGGAGCCGCGGGCTTTGGGGTCGCCGTAGGTATTCTACTCACGGTCCGCGATCGGCCGCGGGGAAGCGCTGAACCTGAGCCGCAGGTCATCGAGGAATTGGGTGGCTATCGCATCGACGGCCACGCCGTACGTGGTCTCTTTCGCAGCCGGACCTACCTGCTGCTGGTTGCGCAGGGCTTCTTCGGTGTGTTCCCGTGGAACGTGCTGGCATTCTGGGTCTTCCGCTATCTTGAGACCGAGCGCGGGTACACTGGAACGCAGGCGATGCCCACGATGCTAGTCGCCATCGTTGCGCTCTCCGCTGGCTACTTCGTCGGGGGTGCGTTGGGCGATCGGCTGTTCGGGCGCTCGACACGAGGGCGGATTGCTGTGGCAGGCGTGGGCGTCTTGGCTGGCGCCGTGTTCCTGGTGTTGACGATGAGCGTAGCCGCCGACAACCTGGCGCTGTTCATCCCACTGTAGGCGCTGACCGGCCTCACGGTGTAGATGGCATCGCCGAACGTGATGGCGACGCTACACGACATCACGTATCCCGAGGCCAGGAGTACCGCTCAGGCCGTACGGAAGCTGTTCGAGGACGGCGGCTCGGCCGCTGCGCCGTGGGTAGCGGGGATGATCGCAATGCGATGGTCGCTGCACGTGGCCATTCTCGCGACCTGCGTCGTGACCTGGCTCGTATGCGGTGCCCTGCTCGCGGCTGCTGCTAAGACGGTTTCCGCGGACATCGATGCGCTCAGAGGCTCTATGCGGGACCGAGCAGACCGGCTGGGGAGCAGCGCGGCCGCGGGCCAGCCGCCGGTGGTTCGGTAGCTGAGCTTAGGTGGGGGCGGAGAATGTCCAAAGACACAATTGGCGTGGGCATCATCGGGCTTGGAGCGAGGGGCTTCTACAGCATTGGCTCAAACCTTGCCACGACCTGCCGGGAAACCGGCTTTCGCATCGTAGCGCTCTGCGACAGGAATTCGGAGAGGATGATCGAAGCGCGCGACGTGCTCGCGGGAATGTGCGGGGGTCAGGCCGTGGCGATTGCCCCCCGCCTGTACGAGGGGGGCACCGATCTGATCGACGATACCGCAGTGGACCTGATCGTCATCACCTCGATCACGGACACGCACCGGCAGTATGCCGTACCTGCGTTGCGATCGGGCAAGAAGGTATACTGCGACAAGCCTCTGGCGCAGAATGCCGAGGATGCTGTGGCGATCGTCGAGGCTGAGGCGGAGGCTGAGAATCCGCTTATCATGGGTTTCACTCGACGGTACGAGGCACCCTGGCGCCGCGCCTTTGGCCTGTTGGCCGAGGGCACCATCGGTGACCTGACGATGATTCTGATCCGAGACATCATTCCCTACCATCGCTACCTTCAGGCTTGGTGGCGCCGGCGGGAGTGGTCTGGTGGGGCGCTCAGCGACAAGGGCTCTCATCTCTTCGACGTGTTCAACTGGTTCACGCAGAGTCGCGCCGTGCGCGCGCACGGATTCGGGGGGAGGTCGGTGGTCGAGCCGGACCCACTCGCGCCGCCGCGGTGCACGCAAAGTGCTCGGGCGTGCGTGTATCGTCGCCGTGGCCGAGACGGGGCCGCGCCTCACGCCTCCGTGCACTTCGGTGAGTCGTGGCTGCACGAGACAGAAGAGAAGCACCAGGACGATGTGTGCGTGTACGCACCCGGCTCAGATGTGTACCACAACGGGAGCATCCACTTCAGCTATGAGAACGGCGTCATCGCCTCCTACTTCTACTCGATCTTCGGTCCGGGGGCGGAGGACCAGGAGACGATGGAGCTTGTGGGCACCAAGGGGCGTATGATTCTGACCCGTGAGACGGGGACGATCAACATCGTCAGCGACTACGGGAACACACTGCGGGTCGTTGACTGCAACGACGAGGGATCCACCGGGTCTCACTTCGGTGCAAACGTCACCCTGATCCACGAGCTACGCCGCTTCTGCGACGGTGCGCCGCCACTGTTCTCAGCGCGATCGGGGCTGGAGGCAACACGTATGGCGATGGCTGCACTCCGGTCGATGGATGCGGGAGGCCTAGCGGTCGACATGGACGATATAGCTGGCGCGGCGCGAGTTCCGGATCGCGCGTGAGGAGCGATGCCTATGCTGCAGGCGTATGATGGCCTGACGGCGCTATACGGTGATCTGCACAACCATTGCGGGATCTCCTACGGGCACGGATCCCTTGAGGAAGCCCTGGGGAACGCTCGGGAGCAACTGGATTTCTGCTCTGTGACTGGGCACGCGGTCTGGCCGGATATGCCGGAACCGGACGAAGCGACCCAGCACATTGTGGCGTATCACGAGGAGGGATTCGCCCGTCTGCGGCAGTGGTGGCCGGAGGTCCAGCGGCTCACTGAGGACTACCACAGTGATGGAGAGTTCGTCACCTTCATCAGCTTCGAGATGCACTCTTGCGCCGACGGTGACTATACGGTCCTCTACAGCGGGAGCCGAGGCGAGATCCTCCATGTGGCTGGGATTTGCGAACTGCGTGAGCAGCTCCGCACGCTGAAGTATCAAGGTGTCGAAGCGATCGCCTTTCCGCACCACATCGCATACCGGCGTGGGCAGCGTGGCATCAACTGGTGCTCGTATGACGAGGAGTTCTCACCCGTTGTCGAGATCGTTTCGATGCACGGATGCAGCGAGGCGGACGAGTGCCCGCGTCCGTTTCTTCATTCAATGGGGGCTTCGGATCATCAGAGCACGATGCAGTACGGACTGGAGTTGGGCCACCACTTTGGCGTGATCGGCTCAACGGACCATCATGGTGCCCACCCCGGGAGCTACGGTCACGGGCGGACGGGCCTGTGGGCGCGGGCGAGGACCCGAAACGCGATTTGGGAGGCGCTCTGGGCGCGCCGGACCTACGCTCTCACGGGCGACCGCATCAAGGTGGCTTTCACTGTCAACGGTCAGCCGATGGGCGCAAGGATCGGGGACGCGCGTCAGCGGGAGATCCAGTTTCGCGTCGTGGGTGGGGCGCCAATCGATTGCATCGACGTCGTCAGAAATGGGAAGCTGGTTCGACGCATCTCACGCTGTGACGTGCGGGAGAAGGCGACGCAGGACCTGATCCGCACGAAGCTCTATCTGGAGCTGGGGTGGGGTGAGCGCAGGAAGCGCACCGACTGGGACGTGCGGTTTGGCATCACGGAGGGGCGAGTGCTGTCGGTAGAGCCGCGCTTCCGCGGGCTGGAGGTCCTCTCTCCCGGCGATAGAGGGTCGTGGGCGCCTGCCAACTACCACCTGTCCCACTGGGAGCCCGATGGCGAACGCGGTGTCTGGTTCCGCAGCGTTACCTTCGGAAGCACGGACAGCCGCACGCCAGCGACGCAGGGCGTGTGCCTCGAAGTGGAGGTTCCGAGGCGAGCGGTGGTGACGGGCCAGATCAACGGTCGGGTTCTGCGGATTCCGATGTGGAGACTCCTGGCCGGCGCGCGCACGGGACGGTTGGCTAACATCGGCTCAGCGGGCTACCGCTCCCACCGAGCACCACAGTGGTGGGAACTCGAGGGGCAGGGCGTCTTCGAGGATGTCGACGGTGTCGCACCGGGCGACGTCTACTACCTGCGGGTGCGGCAGGTC
>JAUVSX010000263.1 GCA_030596915.1 Chloroflexota bacterium
GTGTCCGGAGTTCAGTCGTGGGCTCGGCCGTTCGGTGCACATGCTTGCCGGGGGGCGACGTCCGTCGCTGGCGTGACGCGGAGGTTGGTTCTGACGGGATCGGGGAGGGCCTCGGTTGGTGTCCCGGCCGGACGACAGTCCGGCCATAGCGAGTAGGGTGCGTGGTGCGTGCAGGGGACAGCGTCCGTCGCCAGCGTGACGCGGAGGTTGTTTCTGACGGGATCGGGGAGGGCCTCGGTTGGTATCTCGGCCGGGCTGTCGTGCGGCCATAGCGAGTGGGGTGCGTGGTGCGTGCCGGGGGGCGACGTCCGTCGCCAGCGTGGTGAGGCGACGTTCCCCCGGATCGGTGGATATGGAGTTAAGCCCCTTTGTCATTGAGCCTCTCGAACTCCTCCGGGCTGAGGTAGCCCAGAGCCGAGTGGCGCCGCCGGTTGTAGAAGCCCTCAATGTAATGGAACACGTCGGTTCTCGCTTGCTCTCGGGTGAGGTAGGTCTGGTGATGGACCCACTCGGTCTTCAGTGTGCCGATGAAGCTCTCCACCGGCGCATTGTCGTACCAGCTGCCAACTCCGTTCATGCTGACCAAGATGTCGTGGGCACTCAACAGCGCCTGATACGCGGCGCTTGTGTACTGGCTGCCCTGATCCGAATGCTGCATCAGCCCCTCGGCAGGCTGGCGCCGCTTGAGGGCCATCCTGATCCTAGCCAGGACGGTCTCCTTCTCGAAGGTGTTCGTGTGATGCTGCCAGACGGGGCCGGCCTGGTCAAGCGGGGCTCCATCCATATATGCCAGATCCGTCTCCTTGCAGCCCGCGCCAATGTAGCCGAACTCGGTGATGAAGAGCGAGGAACACTTGTCGTATTCCTCTGGCGTGATGCGCTTCTCCACGTCCGGGTTCATCATACACTCGTGCCAGTGGTGATGGTTGCCGACATCACTGGAGTTGGGGGCTTCGCCACCGTAGGGGGAGGCGTTCCAGTAAGGGATCTCGGGGCAGTTGCGATGGACGATTTCCGGGAGCAGTTAGTTGTACGTCCAGGCGCCGCCGCGCGTCTGCTCCTGTCACCAATCACGGGATTCCCAGTTGTTCTCGTTGCTACCACACCAAAGCACTACGCAGGCGTGCCGGCGCAGCCGCTGTGTCTGGTAGTCGGCCTCCATCTCGACCTCGGCGCGGAACCAATCGAGATGGTCGGGATAGGGAGCGCAGGCGAACATGAAGTCGTGCCAGACCATAATCCCGTAGCGGTCACAGGTCTCATAGAACACGTCGCGCTCGAACCACCCGCCGCCCCAGATGCGGAGTATGTTGAAGTTGGTGTCCCGGGCCTCCCGGATCAGCGCCTCGTACTGGTGGTCGGCGGAGCGGGCATAGGTCGCATCAGGCGGGACCCAGTTCGCGCCCTTGCAGAAGGTGCGCTTCCCGTTGATGACGATGGCGAACTTGTCCTGCGAATCGAGCTCGACGAAGCGCAACCCCCAATCGAACGCGGGATATGAGGTACGCTCGGATCCTACGGCAAGTTCAGCCTCGACCCGGTACAGATGCTGCGAGCCCAGGCCACTGGGCCACCATAGCTGTGGGTCTGCAATGGCTATCGCCACGTCGATGTAATTGGTGCCGGAGCGCAGCAACGTGTGTGCTTCCTGGCTTTGCTGCCGGCCACGCGCGTCGGTCAGCGTGAGCGTCACGCTGCCTTCGGTCGTCTTGTAGTAATGCAGCCTGTTTACGTTTACCGTGGCGATCACGAGGGACTCGCCAGAGCCACAGCGTCGCGGATGCAGGCTGTCCTGATGGCACGCACCTTCGTGTCGCCAGCAATGGCGGTCGCCGCAACGCGTGGGCTCCAGCCCCAGCCAAAGGTGTACTGGTGCTTGCGGACGAAGGTGCGCCTCGGGTCACCGCGTTCTGGACGGCCACGACTGGCCTCTGTGGTGGCACGCACCCCGTCGGTCGAGTCTGTGTCGGCTTCCGAGACCATCTCGTCATCGTCTGTGCCTGTGATGCGCACGAGCAGGACGTTCTCCCCTGGCCGCAGGCGGCGCCTCACGTCAAGGACGAAAGGCCGGAAGGTGTTGCGGTGGGAGTCAATGTGGCTGCCATTAAGGAAGATCTCGGCGTTCGCATCCAGACCCGTCAGTTGCAGCTCGACGGCATCCGCGTTGAGCCAGTCAGGCCCCACGGCGAATCTCCTCCTGAACCACCACGAGCGGTCTCCCCACGCTCTCAGCGCGCAGCCTGGTTGCGGTTCGGAGGCGAGTCAGTAGAATCAGATGCGCGCTCGAAGCGGAGAGAGCGGGCGGGATGATGGACGAATTGGAGCGAGTCTACGAGGCGGCGCTGGCGGCCATGCGGCAGGGCGATTTCGCCGCGGTCGCGACGGTGGTCGACACCCGGGGCTCGGGTCCCCGAGGGGTAGGGACCAAGATGCTTGTGTACGCCGACGGGCGGACGGTGGGAACTGTCGGCGGCGGCCGAGCTGAAGCGCGCGTGATTGAGGAAGCAGTGGGGGCGATTCGCGATGGTCGCGCGCGTGAGGTGGACTGCACAAGGGACGCCGAGTCAAGCGACGTGGCCCCGTGTTCAAGTGGCTTGCGCGTGTTCATCGAGGTACTTCCGTCCCCGCGCACACTCGTGATCGTTGGGGCAGGCCACGTGGGGCAGGCGGTTGCGGAGCTGGGCGCGTTCCTGGGCTATCGGATCGTGGTAGTGGATGAGCGGGATGAGCTGCTCACGGCGGAGCGGTTCCCTTGTGCCCAGACAACGGTTGTGGGCTCGCCGGACGAGGTCTTGCGCGAACTTTCCCTCACGGCCGACACGTTCGTCGTCTTCGTGACGCCGCACCACGCGCGCGATGAGCGGGCGCTCGCCGTGCTGGCGGATAGCCCCGGGGGCTACGTCGGTCTGATGGGTGGGCGGCGCCGCACGCAGGCGACCTTCGAACGGGCGCGGGCGTTGGGTGTGCCGGACGCGTTCCTCGCCTCCATACATGCGCCCATCGGACTCAGCATCGGGGCGGAGACGCCACGCGAGATCGCGGTCAGCATCGTGGCCGAGATCGTCGCGCTGGGGCGCGGGTGTGATGCCGGCCGAACCACCCCGCCAACGACGGATCCGGCTACGATCGCGAGGATCCCGCAGCTCCGCCACACTGTGCCTGAAGCCGTCGATCTTGGCCACGATGCGTTGTGCGCGCAGACGAGGCGTGCGCCCGGGCCGGATTGCAAGGCCAACTGCAAGGGCCCCGGCGTCACTTCTCATGGTATAATGACCTAGCCGCGCGGGTGCGCGGGACCGGCCCAATGCGGGCATCCATTGAGAGGCTTCGACAGAGGTGTAAGAGCCCGGAAGCCGGTTTCGTCGTTGTGGGCGTCGTACCGCCGCGCGGGCGACGGTCGCGGCAGGCAGAGGAACGCTTGCCTGCGGCGTACCCTATGGTGGGTCTTAGAGGAGGCACCATGATGAGAGGGCAAGAAAGCCGGGTCATAACGCTTCCAGAGCCATTGCGTATTCTCAGTCCCAGTCAGGTGAGTCAGATAGATCGCTACCTGGCGGAACTGACATCCTTCGGACGCATTACGCTTATCAAGCGCGATGGCAAGCTGCGATTCATCGAGAGGACGGAGAGTCTTGAGCCTCTGCCGTACGAGCGGGCGCTGTCTTCTCAGCGCAAGTAGGCTCGGAAGCAACCGGGTGCTGTACGGACGCTGACCCACGGCCTGCGATCGAAGAGCAGCCGTTCCGAATAGAGAGATGGCCTTGGAAGGACACTGGCTTGCGCTCTACACCAGACCGCACAAGGAACACGCGGTCAGAGACTACCTGTCTGGTAGGCAAGTGGAGGTCACCTTGCCCGAGGTCCGCAACAACACCCAGCGCCGCGGTCGGCGCGGGAGAAGGCCGTTCTTCCCTCACTACCTGTTCGCGCGTCTCGATCTGCGGGACGGCATCATGACGAAGGTGCCCTGGACCCCGGGGCTGCTCCGTATTGTGACGTTTGCCGGGGAACCAGCGCCCGTTCTAGACGCGGTAGTGGCGCACATACGGCGCGAGCTGGCGCACATCTGGCCCGGGCGGGCGAACCTGGTCGAAGCCGGTCCGGATGAGCCGTTCAGGAACGGGGAAGTGGTACGGATTCCTCGGGGACCCCTCGAGGGTCTCGCTGCCGTGTTCGACCGCAAGCTCTCGGGCGATGGCCGCGTTCGCTTGTTTCTCCAGTGTATGGACCGCTTGATGGCCGCCGAGCTGGATCTCGACGATCCGCTGCCCGCAGACTAGCTGGCGGCGCATCTGAGCTGCATAGTCTGCTCCGAAACTCTTTGGCGGGATGTTCCTGCCAGAGGGGCGGAGCGTGCCTGGAGGCCGGAGCGATCTTCACAGAGTATCACGTCATCAGTGGTGGGCCGAGGCTGTACCTGCGGCGGCACGCCGACAACGTGGCACGCTACGTCTTGGAACAGTCGCTGCAGGCGCTGGTGGGGTGGGTGCCCACAATGGCGGGCATTGCGCTCCGAGCGCTGCTCTACCGGCTCATCGTGCGCGTGGAAGGCTGGGCAGCGATTGAGTGCGGCGTGCGGCTTTCGTTTGCCAATCACATCCGGCTCGGCAACCGCGCCTACCTGGACCAGGGAGTGTATATCCATGCGTGTCCGGGCGGTGTAGACATCGGACCCGGGACTCTGGTGATGCACGGGTGTGTTCTGCACGTCTACAACTTCCGTGCGATTCCGCAGGCCGGTATACGGATCGGGAGCGACTCCCTATTGGGGGAATACACCGTAATCCGCGGACAAGGCGGCGTGACGATCGGCGATCGGGTCTACACCTCTCCGATGGTGCAGATCATGGCTGTTGATCACGTGTTTGATAATCCAAGCCGGTCATTCGTCGAGCAAGGCATCACGGCGCAGGGGATCGTGATCGAGGATGATGTCTGGATCGGTTCGGGTGCGGTCATTTGCGACGGAGTCCGCGTGGGCGCCGGCGCAGTCGTGGCTGCCGGGGCCGTGGTAACGAAAGACGTGGCGCCGCACAGTGTTGTGGCAGGGGTGCCTGCACGATATCTCCGTGAGATCAATGGCCAGGAGACTCATGATGGCACGAAAGTCTATATGCCCCGGCTGAGAATGGTGGAGCGCGCGGAGACCGAGCCAGAATGAAGGCGGCCCTTGCGATGGACGCCACGAGAACCAGCGCGGGCACTCAGCCGTGCAGGACAAGCCCCTGCATCCTGTCGGTGGTCATCCCGGCCTACA
>JAUVSX010000041.1 GCA_030596915.1 Chloroflexota bacterium
ATTGATGCAGGTGACCGCTACCTCCTCCTCGGAGGAGACGACCGGCTCGCCGCACGAGGGACACCGCGCCGGCAGTTCGTACGGCCGCTCCTCGCCGGTTCGGGCTGCGATCACAGGCCCAACGACGTAGGGTATGACATCGCCCGCGCGCCGGACGACAACGGTGTCGCCGATCCGAATGTCCTTGCGCTGCACATCTTCGAAATTATGCAGCGTCGCCTTGCCGATCGTCACGCCGCCCAAGTGAACGGGGTCCAGGACGGCATAGGGCGTCAACGCCCCCGTGCGGCCCACGTTGACGCCGATATCAAGCACCTTTGTCGTCGCCTCGCGTCCGGGGAACTTGAAGGCGATTGCACCCCGTGGCGCCCGTCCCACTACGCCCAGAGCCTCCCGGGTTGCGAGGTCATCAACCTTGACCACGAGCCCATCAAGCTCGTAGGGCGCGGTGTCGCGCCGTGCGACCCACCCCTCACAGTAGTCTACCACTCCGCCGAGGTCCTCGAAGCGGGCGATGTGTTCTGCGATGGGAAACCCGAGCGCCTTGAGGTAGTGCAATCTCTCCCACTGAGTGGATGGCACGTCCTCGCTGGCCTCAACGATGCTGTAGCAGAGGAGCGAGATTGGGCGGGATGCCGTGACACGCGGGTCGAGCTGTCGCAATGCCCCAGCCGCAGCGTTCCGCGGATTGGCGAAGAGCCTGTCGCCGGCTTCAGCCTGACGGCGGTTCATCTGCTCGAAGTCATCGACATACATGATGGCTTCGCCACGAACAACCAATCGCTGGGGCGGCTCTGGGCCATCGTCCGCGACGGGCACTCGCAGAGGAAGCGTGCGCACCGTGCGAAGATTGGTCGTCACGTCCTCGCCCACGGCGCCGTCCCCCCGAGTTGCGCCCTGCACAAACAGACCGCCATCATAGCGCAGCACGACGGTCAGCCCATCGAGCTTGGGCTCCACAACCCACGCGAAAGGTGGGGCACTCGGCGGCACCAGCTTTGACACGCGCTCCCACCACGCGCGGATCTGTTCGCCGCTGGCGGCTTTGTCGAGGCTCAGAATCGGTGCCGGGTGTGCCACCTTGACGAAACCTTCCGCAGGCTGACCCGCCACGCGCTGCGTGGGCGACTCCGGACTGATCAACTCCGGGTGTGCCGCCTCAAGCTTGCGCAGCTCGTCCATCAGCGCATCGTATTGGGCGTCGCTGATGACGGGCGTATCCAGAACGTAGTAGTTGTAGTCGTGCCGGCCGATCTCGCGACGAACCCGGTCGACGCGCTCGACCACATCTTCAGAGGCCATAATCAGCTCCCGGTGAAAGAAGAATCACAGAGATACTTACAGATTCTACAGATCCCGTATCTAAGGTGAAATCACGTGCCTCGGTCGCGGCAGCGCGAGTCGGATCGCGCAAGCCGACACGTCCCCGGATACTGCCCGGGTCTCCACCCACGGATGGCGCATCCGCTGCGACGCACAGTGGCCGCTCGGGCAAGCTACGGTGGCGGCACCGGATCGAGAAAGTTACCGGCCGCCCACCACGCTCGCTGCTCATTCTGCGGGTCCCGGATCTTCCACCACTGCACGCCGCCGGCCTCCGTCGGCCCGGCGACAACCAGGAATATCTCGTCCTCGAGGGCGACATCCATCCGTGGATAGTTGGACCCGGGCCCTTGCCGAAGGTTGAGCCCACTTCCGCCCGTGCCCATCACGCGGACGTACCCCCCGACGACAATGTCCGGCGACGCAGTCGGCAGGGCCTCCGTCGGAGCCACTGTAGGCGTGGGACTGGCTGGCGGCGCAGCCATCGGCGTGGGAGTCCAGACGATAGGCGTTGGTGTCGGTCCGCTGGTTGTCCACTGCCCGCGCATCAGATAGAGCGCCCATAGACCGGCCACCGCCATCACGAGGAGGACGACGACAAGACCAAGCAACCAGATGTAGATCGGAATGGACGTCAGCCCGGTGCCGGCAGGGCGCGACTCATTGGATCCACCGCGCCCCACCCGACGGCCAGGCGATGTGTCTTGGGTCCCGTCATCTGCGCTGCGTTGTCCCACGTTGTTCCTCCCCAGGCCCGAGTGCGGACGCCTGCCCTGTGGGCGTCCTGCCCTTCAGGCAGCATCCCGACTGTGTCAGGCGAACGCGCCAGATCCCACTCAGGGTGGGCATACCTCCAGCCGCACGTCATCCAGGTAGATTGTGGCCACGTCACTGTCGCCGTCGTTCTTCACACTGAAGTGTAACCTGATCGTCTGTCCGGCGAAAGCGCTCAGAACCAGGGTGTGCTCATCCCAACCCCATCCGTCATCCCGCGACGTAGCTAGAACCTGCGTCGTGCCTGCGGCATCGACGAGCCATACGTACTGAAGATCCTCGTCGTCATCATCCTGATAGATCGGATAGATCCAATATCGCAGCGTGGCCGTGCTGCCTGCCGGTAGCGCCACCGTCTGAGAGATCGACGAGTACGTGATTGCCCCACCGCCAGCCTGGCCCGGCGGAATGCCGACGCGCATGCTGCGGTCGCCTGAGCGGACCAGATCATTCGCGTAGCCCGCCGCGTAGCTAGTCTCAACAATCTGCCATCCCTCGCCGGTCTCGAAGCCGCCATCGACGATCACGTCAGCGCACTCTGCCAATGGACCATACCCCCAGAGCACCGCTGGCAGGTATGCCGCGGGCGGCACCATACGGAATTCGGCCTCTGCTGGCGTCGTGTCAGAAACTGCGCGCGTATCCCACGTCCGTGCCTGCACCGTGTAGGCGCCCACCGGCATTGTCAGCGGCATCGTGAACGACCATTGGGCTGCGCCAACCGCCGTGTGCCAAGGAACGGCGCCCCACCCTGCGCCGTCCCAGTACGCGCCGTCGGCCTCACGAAGCAAGGATACCTCGACGCGCTGCACATCTCCAGCGGCCGTCGCCGACCCCTCGAAGGCGGGAACGCTGGCGTATGCCAGACCATCCTGAGGGGAGGAAATCGAAGTGTTGGGAGGGGCGACCAGGCACTCGTCGAGGAAATCCATCACGCGTGCCATGACCGAGGCGCGCGCTCCCGAAGGTATCGTCTCGAAAGGAAACCCGAAGTTGACCAGACGTCCGCAGCCATCGGCGTACTGGACGGCGGCAGTGCCACCGTCGCCTCCAGCGTAGGTCAGCGCCGCCACCCCTCCGTTGAACGGGACGAGCCTATCCGCATAGTCGGCGTCGTATTCGCCCGTGGCGTCGAACCTGAAGTTGGCCAGCCCGGCGAAGATCGAACCGGCTACGGGGGCCACCTCGTACGTCCCGGCATCGTCGCCGTCGAAACCGGCCCGCAGGTAAGCGCGGTAGAAGCCAGGATCGCGGCCCTGGTCGTCCAAGTCCCAGCCCAATTCGGAGCCGCTGATGAACAGCGCGCCGCCGCCATCAAGGTAGGCCGCCAACGCCGCCCGCTCCGCGCCGTCGAGCGTGGCGTCCATGGTTGCCTCTTCCCCCAGGATCCAGTCGACGACCTGATAGCGATCCAGAGGCACGAGGCCATCGGCGACCGCCTCGTTCGCGGCGCTGTCAAAGGCATAATCAATCGAGCCGCCATGCTGCACGACGTAATCGTAGCGGTTCATCTGGTCGAGCAGCATGCGCATATTCAGGCCCTCAACGGAGTCGGTATCACTCACGAGGGCGAAGCGATTCAAGCGGTCGAAACCGTTGACCACGAGCACACCAGCCGAGTCCCCGGCACGCGCACCCAGGGTCTCAGTCGGAAAGGACTCGCCGCCCGCATTCGTCGCGCTCACGCGGACGAAGACGAGCTGGCCCGAGGCCAGCCCAGCAAGCAAGTACTCTGTACCCGCGACCGGCTCGCCATCGGACCAACCGATGCCATCCCCACTCACGTAGACCCGATAGCCAGTGGCCGGGTCGCCCCCAAGACCCGTCGCATCACTCGGCGGTGGGTTCCGGCGCGCCGCCACACGTGCTGCGCCGTCGTTCAGCACCCTCAGGTTGACCGGCGGCTCGGGCAACAAGGTCAGATCGACGCCATCGCGCTGCTCATAGTACTTCACGATGCCCTGGTAGACCGCACGGGCAGCCAGCAGTTCGAAACGCGGGTCCTTGATCGCGTCGGTGTCGCCGGGATGATCGTGGAATCCGATCTCGAGCAGTACGCCGGGCATCCGCGCGTCGGCATCCTCGTCCCACAGCTCTCGGACTTCACCCAGATCGAGGCTGCGCGTGCCCAGGTCGCCCCAGTCGGGATCCCAGCCGGTCCGGATGTCGTGCACGCGCTCTGCGTGTATGGCGGCCTGCAACGCGGCGCTGCCCTCCGTGGGTCGAGAGTCGTGAATGTAGCTGACGGTGCCCTTGGTGTCTTCCTGGTAGCCGCTGCTCGCTCCATTTGTGTGCCACGATACGTAGAGCGCGTCATCGCCGCTCCCACTGTGCTCCCAACGGGCGTACATCGGTCGCGCGATCACGTCATTGAAATCGTGGAAGTCACCTGGATCGAGGCCCTGGCGTTGAGCATAGTAGTAGGCGGCGACCTCCCACCAGGGCTTGTTTGGCGGGTTGGCTGCCGAGGTCTCGATCCCTCTCAGGTCGTCGAAGGTGCCGCCTCCAACCCGCACCGCATCGGCGATCACAGCCCGGCCCACGATCGATGAGCTGTTGTCGAGCGCAACCCGCCCCCCCTGCTCGGCGCTGAAACCATACGTCCCTACGTAATGCCAGGTCAGCCCATGACGGGTCTGGTCGACCAGCACAGTCGTCTGCCCGCCCGAATGGTGAACCGTGTAGCGGGCATCTGGTGGACGATTCGCGCCGTGCTGGTACCAGACATATACGGCATAGCGTCCAGGGGCAGGCAGAGCCGCGGTATAGGTCACAGCCGCAGTGGGCGCGCCCGCGACGGTCTCGGCCCACCGATAGGTGTGGCCGACCTCGTCTAGATCGTAGCCCGCATGGGTACTGGTGACCCAGGAGCCGCTCTCCACGAAGCTGCTCCCAGCACCCGGCGCGTCGTTATTGACGATCACCGCCACAGCGTTCATGTCGCGCTCACGCACCGGCCAGGCCATCGCTCCCGCGTTCCACAGGTACTGGAGCAGGTATTGGTTCACCACCTCGGCGTTGTTGTGATCCTCAATGATCGGACCGACATACGGCGCCGTCGGATAAGGAGGCCGCTGGGTGCGCCACCCGGAGCTGCCCCACTTCCAGCCGTGCCCGGCGCTCACGTAGACGGTCTTGCCGGTCAGTGCCCCCTGCGGTTGGCCCTGCCCGGGCCCAGGCGGCTGCCCCAGGGGCGCCGCCGTCTCCGATGCTGCCCCGACCCGATCGGATTCGGGCGCTACCCCGCTCTTGCGGGGTGGCGCAAGGCGAGGGAGCAGGTCGGACAGGGGGCTGAACCGCTGAGTCCTTCGATCAAGGGCTTCCACGTGCAGGCGCCGCCACCCCAGCGGCTCCAGTGTGGACGCCACCTGGCGCACGATTTCCTCAACGGCCTGGCGGTCCAACTGAACGACAGCCCCCTCAGGCAGTCGAAGGCGCACTGTGAGCGTCGTGTCGTCGACCGCCGCGCCGGCCAGTTCGGTGCCGGGAGGAATGGCAGAACGCAGACCACGCGCTCGCTCCGCCTTCGTCGGGCCCCCAAGCAGCGCCTCAAGCAGCACTACGGGATCTGTCGTGACAGCACTGGTCACGGGCAGATTGACCCGGACTACGCACACAATGCCTTGGGCGCTCGAATAGCACACCTGCGCGAGGGGCAGAGCGTCGACGACGCCCTCTACCGGCGGCGGAGGCGCTGCTGGGCCCATCCCAAGAGCTGCCAGCGCCAGCAGTGCCACGCCGACCCCGCCTAGGATGCGCCGGGGCGAGAGGTCCACTCAAGCAGCCTTTCAGCCGGCCACACATTGACGACGTCGGCCACTGTCGCCCAGCCGCGTCGGGCGGTGGCGACCCCATATGCGAGATCGGAGAAACCGGAGCCGTGGTGCGCATCGGACCCGACCGAGAGCATCACGCCCAGCTCGATCGCACGCCGGACGTGGGCATCGCGTAGGTCCAGTCGCTTGGGCCACGAGTTCACCTCTAGCGCCGTGCCAGTCTCGGCGGCGGCCTGGAACACGGCTTCCATATCGAGGTCCGCGGCCTCCCGCTCGCCGATCAGCCGACCCGTCGGGTGCGCGATGATATCTACGTGCGGATTGCGGATCGCCCCCAGTACACGGGACGTGACCTGCTCCCGACTTTGTCGCAGCCCGCTGTGCAGCGCTGCCACGACCACATCCAGCTCAGCGAGCACCTCGTCTGGAAAGTCAAGGGACCCGTCGGCACGTATCTCGACCTCGGCGCCGGCGAGCAGCCGGAAACCGCCGCCAAGCTCGCGGTTCGCCTCCGCGATCGCATGCCGTTGTGCCCGCAACCGATCGGCAGTGAGACCCCTGACCACCCCCAGGCTCCAGGTATGATCAGCGACGACAGCATACGAGAGCCCGTGAGCCTGTGCGGCCCGCGCCATCTCCAGGAGGCTTTGATGGCCATCGGACCAGGTCGAGTGCATATGGAGGTCGCCGAGCAAGTCCTCGATCTGGACCAGTTGTGGCAGGCGGCCATTCTGAGCCGCCATAATCTCTCCGCGGTCCTCCCGCAACTCAGGCGGGATATACGGCAAGCCCAGGGCGCCGTAGACCTGCTCCTCGGTGGCGCACAGAATCTGGGAGCCATCATCCCGCTGGAGCGCATACTCACTCAGCGACAATCCTCGCTCACGGGCAATGGAACGCAGGCGGATGTTGTGCGCCTGGCTGCCGGTGAAATACTGGAGCGCTGTTCCCCACCGGGCCGGCTCAAGCACTCGCAGGTCCACCTGAAGACCATCGTGGGTGCGGATGGAGCTCTTGGTGATCCCGCTCAGCAGGACCTCTGCGACCTGCGGCAGCCCGCAGAAGCGGTCCATCACCGATCGCGCAATCGCCGCGCCATCGGGGTCAGGCCCTTCGGCCGCGACAAGCAGGTCCAGATCCCCGACCGTCTCGCGCCGACGACGCAAGCTCCCAGCAGGAATGGCCCTAACGACGCCTGGGGCCTCGCGCAGCGCGCCCAACATATCACGGGCCAGCGGCCACGCGATCCCTAGTAACATGCGATCCGTGCGCCGTCCAAGCATCTCGATCCCAGCCAGCAGCTCCTCCTGACTTCTGGCGCCCATACCGGGAAGGCTAGCTACGCGGCCATCGCGCGCTGCTTGGGCAAGATCGTCAACGGTCGTGACGCCAAGGGTATTCCAGAACAGGGCGACGCGCTTGGCCCCGACGCCAGGTATCTGGAGCATGGCAACGACGCCAGCGGGCACCTCGGCTTTCAGCTTCTGATAGGCTTCGATTCTCCCGGTGCGCATCAGCTCGTCGATCTTGGAAGCCAGCGTCTTGCCGATGCCCGGGATGGTGTCCAGTTGATCGGCGCCCCACAGCTCGTCGATGGGGCGGCCGAGAGAAGCCACGTTCTCGGAGGCGCGCCGGTAGGTCCTGATGCGATGGACGCTAGCGCTCTTGATCGCCAGGATGTCAGCCATCGCCGCGAATATCCTGGACACCTCTTGGTTCCTCATCTCGCCTCCGGGCGCTCGCGGCGATTATACTTGATCCCAATCGCTTGACAACGACCCGTCCGTAGGATAAGATAGCCCACCAACCCAACGCAGGCGGCCCGCATGGTGGAGAAGGACGACGCGAATCAGGTGGAACGAGGATTCGACGACGAGGCATTCACATCCTACGCTCGTCGCATCAGGAAGCCACCGAGCGAGACCCTGGAACTGCCGAAGGTCAACAAGATGAGCGTCTACGAATACGTTGGCAACCCCCACGCGCACACATCGTACTCGTCCGATGGCGCAGCGCTGCACGCCGAGGTCGCGCGTGCAGCAGGGGAGGCTGGTCTCAACTTCGTAGTCGTCACCGACCACAACGTCTGGGTTGACGGGTGCGAAGCGTACTACGGCAACGTCCTGCTGCTGGTTGGAGAGGAGATTCACGATGTGCGGCGCCAGCCACCGGGCAATCACCTCTTGGCCTATAACGTCGAGGCCGAACTAGCCCCGTTCGCGTCCGAGCCACAGAAGCTGATTGACGAGGCGAACCGCCATGGTGGCAGCTCCTACCTGGCCCACCCGTACGACTACGAGAGCCCGCTGAGTCCGGACCTGCGCGCGACCCCGTGGCACGACTGGGACGTGAAGGGCTTCACCGGGATGGAAATCTGGAACACGATGTCGGAGTTCAAGGGGCTGCTGCGCAACAAGCTAACGGCGGCGCTGTACTCCCGCTATCCGACGTTTGGCATCGCCGGGCCATACAGGGCAACGCTGCGGCGGTGGGACGAGCTCCTTGCGTTGGGGATGCGCATTGCGGCCATTGGCGGTGCAGACGCGCACGGCCTCTCATACTCACCGGGACCCGGCGAGCGTGACCTGTTGCCCAGTAGCTTCCTGTTTCGCTGCGTCAACACGCACATCCTCACCCAGCGCCCCCTCACCGGTGAGTTTGAACGCGACAAGGCCATGGTCCACAAGTCTCTGCGACAAGGCCACACCTGGGTCGGCTACGACTTGATCGCGCCGACCTCCGGCTTCCGCTTCAAGGTGCGCAGCGGTCCGAACGAGGCGACCGTCGGTGACGAGCTTAAGCGGACAGGGGCCGTCGTCATCGAGGTAAGTACGCCGCGGCGCGCAGACATACGTCTGCTGCGCAACGGGAAGCTCGTGAGACGGAAGAGGGGGGAGCACCTCAGGTACACGACCGCGGACGCGGGCGTCTATCGGGTCGAGGCCTATCGTCGTTACCAGATGCTTACGCGCGGCTGGATCTTCAGTAGCCCCATCTACGTAGTATAGTCCTTGGGCGTCCCTTTGCCCCTGAGGGCTCCCCCCCGGCGACTCGCAGCCAGCCCCCAGGATTGGCTCGTCGTACGCCGAGACACCCTGCCTTCCCTAGTCGGGGCCGTAGCGCCTGAGGTATGCCAACGCCTCGTCCTGATCCCCCACCATGACCAGCTCCAGATAGCGCCCACGCGTTTCGGCGGGCACATCGATCACCTTGATCCATCTGGCGCACTCTGCATCGGCAGGGAGCAGGGCGCCAAGCTGATTGGACGCTTCGTCGAAGAAGGCCTGGTTGATGGTCGTACCCGCGTCATTGGGATAGAGCGGCAGCGGGTAGATGTGCGATTCGACCAGGTCCTGGAAGAAGTGGGTGCCGTAGGAGACTTCCGGGACCGAGTCACCCTTGGCCTGAGCCATCTCGATCAGGGCGCGAGTGTTGTAGATGTCGGCGTACGTCACCTTCAGACCCAGCTCGACGTTGGATGACCCCCAGCGCCCCGGACCCATCAGGACGAAGCATGCCCCCTCCAGGCGCTTGTTCAGACGGCCTATCACCCGCGCAAGTTCGAAGCGCGTCTCGGAATCGGGTACGCGGTCGTAATCGGCGGGATCAACGTACACGACGTAGCGGATACGCTCGACCTTGCCGTGGGGCACGAGTCGCCCGGCGCGGAATACCACATCCGCCGCAGGCACATCGCCCGGTATTTGCAGGCTTTGGTCCCATTCAGGACCGCTGAGTGGGCGGCACTGCAGCAGGTGCAGCACAAACTGGGGCGGGGGCTGGTCCGCTATCTCCACGGTAAACTCGATGTCCACCGGGCACCCGTAGGCGCGCTCAAGCTTCTTCAGCGCGGTGCGCATGAGTGCCACGAACTCCTTGCTTTTGAGAAGCCGATCAAAGGTAAGCACCAGCGGCGCGTCATTCATGCCCCCAGCGGCGAACAGAGGCTGCAGGTAGTCCCCCTTGTCCTGTGAGGCCAGAAAGTGGACGCCAGGATAGTCCATCCGCAACACGTCGGATACGGGCACCGTCTCGAAAGCGTTCGCATCAAGGTCGATCACGTCAACAAAGCGCTGTGAATAGCGCCGGATTTGGCTGGCCCCCATCTCAGGCCGGAGCTGTGGATGGCTGAGCGCAACCATCCGCGGATAGTCACCGGCCACCCGGTCGACAGCTCGGGTCCCCAGCCCCCAGACCATGCGCAGCAGGCCATCCTGAGGGCGGATCCTGCGGTTCCAGCGAAACGGGTTGCGGCTGAAACCGACGCCAGCCAGCGTCGGGAAGAGCAGGTTCCGGTAGCGTTGACCTTGCACCTCCTGGATCAGAATAGCCATTCGCTCGTCGTAGTCGACGAGGTGCATCTGCTGCCGGTAGACGAGGGCATCAGGGGAGAGCACGCTGGCATATATGCGGCTGATCGCACTTGTCAGCGCGCGCAGGTTCTCCTCCGGCGTACCCTGGTTGGCGCAGAAGAAGCTCTCGTACTTCCCGGCGAAGGAATAGCCGAAGTTATCCTCGAGAAGGCTGGATGAACGCACGATCAGCGCTGCATCCCCCATGTCCGCCAGGAGGGCCCGGAGTCTTGCCAATACGCCATCGGGAAAACGCCCCTGGGCATAGGCCTCCCTGAGGCGGGGATAGTCGGCCACGATCTGCTCTGGCGTCTTGTACTTCTGGTTCAAGAAGTCGGCCAGCCCGCTGAGGGCGTGGAAGTCGTAGAACACGTCGGCGCCGATGAAACACGAATCGGGAACAACAACGCACCCCGCCAGGTCCACTTCATCGTCCGGCCCGGGCCGCTGAAGGATCTTCCCGGCGAGGGTCATGCCTGCTGCCTTGCCCCCAATCTTCCCCTCGCCAATGCGGTGAGCACCGATACGCTCGAAATCCTCGATATCCAGGAACTCCTTAGCCAGTCTGACAAAGGCGATCTGGTCACTGATCATGCTCTTGGTCAGAACGACGGTGATTTCCTGCACGTGGTGGCTTACGCGCTTCCGTTCATCGGGGGGGAGATCGGAGTACTCCCTGGCCTGCGCGATCAGCACGTTCGAGGGGGCAAGCTCCGGATTGAACGGCAGCGTGACCTGCTGGCCCGGAGCGCGATCGGCCAGAACGGCGCGCACGATATCCTCAAACAGCGTGTAAGGCAGGTTGTGAGCGAAGTAGAAGTCGGTCAGATGGTCCCGGACCAGGGCCAGCCGCTCTTCCCACACCTCCGCCGTTTCCTCCACCAGCGGATCGGCAAGACCCTCTCGTTGCTGGGAAAGAACCGCCTTCTCGCGCACCTCGCGTCCAAACTGCTCCCGGTTGATGACGCCGCGTGCGAAGAGTTCCTCACGCATCCGGTCTCGGATTGATTGCCCGAGGATCGGATATTGGGATATCTGCAAGTAGAGCTCCAGCGCTCTGGGGATTCGCTCAGCGTAGAGGTTGTTCATAGTTGTGCCAATTCCGGCCGGCGCCCGGGAGACAGTGGCGAAAGTATACACCTCGGGCCGAGCGCGTCAATGCGGGTGGCCCCCTGGCGGAGTGGCCCTCCGATCACCCTCTACTTACCTCCCCACGGACTGGAGGAAGACGCTACGCGGCGCAGTGTCAACGTGGGCCTAGCCTCCGCGCCTTGCCGACGAGTCCGCACCGTTCTGTGCCCCTCCGGGCTAGGGCAAGGAAGGCGTGCGGTTGCTGTGGCCTGTTCGGCGTGCTAGAATGCAGCGATCACACAACACCTGTTCCCCCCATGCGTCGATTCGCGGGACGCTCGAGACAGGTATACCCGGGAGGA
>JAUVSX010000198.1 GCA_030596915.1 Chloroflexota bacterium
CCGTGCGACGCAGACCTGCGCGCGATCTGCGATCCCGTTGTGCGTTGCACGTGGTCCGGAGTCGGGCGCGCCCAGGTGCCAGGCACTGAGGAAAGTGCCAGGCACCAAACGGTATTGACAGCGGTCGCCCGTATGTGCCAATATGAGTGAGACAACTCCTCTCAGGAACTTAAGGTATCATAGGACGTGCAAAGGAGAGTGAGTGATGTCTCCAAGCGGAGATGAGCGAACAAACGTGCCGGATCCGGAAGTTGTGCCAGTGGCGAAGCGACAGCAGTTCACGAGCGAGGAGAAGCTATGCATGCTCAAGGAAGCCGATGCGTACACCGATGCCTGGTCGAACCCAAACTGGCCCAAGCGGATAACCAGGTGCAAATACATGGCAAGAGACGCTGGCTACGAAGCAAGCGATGGCTCCGTCTGGAGCCCGTGGGGGTGGGTGGACAAGGAGGAATGACGTGCCCGAGATGACCAAGGAAGAACGCGTGGTCTGTGCACTGAGTCTCGAGGAACCGGATCGTGTGCCCCTCTACGACCTTGTTGACAACAAGGCCATCATCGAACACTACAGCGGTCAAGAGCTTACGTTGGAGAACGCCAAGGACGTGATTCCAGCAGCGTTGAGCCGTGTCCTGGACACTACCCGCGTCTGGATGCCACAGGCCCTGGGTCGCAGGACCGACGAGCGTGGGCTAACCTACGAGCGGCGCGATTGGTGGAACGAGTGGCAGGTCGCTACACCGTTCAGCGATTTGCCAGGGGCGAGCGCCTTTGTCCAGGCAGAGATAGAGCGCCTCGACGCCTGGCGACCGCAAGACCAGCAGACACACCTGGCGGAGTTGCTGGAATGGAAGCAGAGATTCCGTGGGACGGTCATCCCAGCTAGCACGGCCATTGAGGCAGTGTGCGACGCGTACAACACTGTCGGCATCGACCAGTTTGTCTACCTTGATGCCGAGGATCCCGAACTGGTGCGGCGTTGGGTCGAGGCATTGCACGCGCAGACTATGCGGCGGATCGGGTCGGAGGCTGGCTGCCACGTGGTTTCACCAGTGGCCTGGCTCTTCAATGATCTGGGGTACAAAGGCCATTTGATATTCTCACCCGAGTACCTGCATGAGCACAAGGTCTTCCACCACATCGCCGAGATTTGCGATTTGTACCACAGTTACGACCTCAAGATGATCTTTCACTCCGATGGATACATCACTCCTGTCGTTCCGGACCTCATCGCCACTGAGGTGGACGCGCTGGGACCGATCGATACGCCAGCCGGTATGAACTTGGCTGCTCTTAAGGCTGAATTTGGCCACCAGGTCGCCTTCGTGGGCGGCATAGACTTCGCAGTGTTGTCGGCCGGAAGCGTGGATGACGTCCGCCGGACGACGCTCCAAGCGCTGGCCGACGCTGGCCCCGGGGGCGGCTTCATCCTCGGATCATCCTCGGAGGAGCTGTACGACGCGCTGCCGGCGGAGAACATCCGCGCGATGTGGGAAACGACCTGGGACGCCGGTCGCTACCCGGTAGGCGACCATTTACCCAAGACATTCATGGCAACGAGATAGACCTACAACGTTCACGAAGGAATGAGAATGATCAGACAGGTGGAAACGCCCAAGGTAGGGCTGTTGATCACGGCGCTGCTGGAGGACGAATGGAACAGAACGGGCTACCCCCGGCCGAAGGCCCAATGATCGGGCATCCGTACCAGTACATCGCCGACCCGAAGGAGGGTTGCCATAATGGCCGTGAAATGGAGCGTGATCGGGGCAGGCCGTATCGCCGACCGCAGGACGGTACCAGAGGGCATCGCGCCCTCGCCGAAGTGCGACTTGGTCGCAGTGATGGACGTGAATCCGGAGCGGGCGACCGCGGTGGCGGACAAGTATGGCGTCACCCAAGCCTTCACGCGCGCTGACGACGTGCTGGCCCTGCCAGAGGTTGAAGCCGTCTACATCGCGTCGCCCAACTGCTACCACAATGAGCAGCCGATCGCGGCGGCTCGGGCCGGCAAGCACGTCTTCGTCGAGAAACCAATGGCCCTGAGTACCACCGATGCGGAGGAGACAATCGAAGCCTGCGACACCGCCGGGGTGAAGCTGACTGCCGGCTACCTGATGCCCTTCCACGGTGGTCACCAGAAATTCAAGAAGATGATTGATGCCGGAGAGCTGGGACAGATCGTGTTCGGGCGCGCCCAGTTGACCTGCTGGTACCCGGCTATGAAGGGCGCCAGGTGCCCGAGCTGGGCGGCGGCAACGAGAGGCGGTGGGTCCCGAGGACGAGTGAGAAGAGACCGGAAGGGATAGCTGGATGCGGTCGCCCTCAGCCGCCGTCGGCGAGCCGCTGCGGAGTGAGGGCCAGTCTCAAAGAGAGCAACGTGGACTGAGCTTCAACGAGCCATTATGCGCCAGATTCGTGCTATCCCGCAGAAATACTTGTACAAGGAGGATCCCATGTTTCAGAGGAGCATGCTCACAGATTCCGATGTGGGACAGTTGGCCGAGGCCGCAATGGGCGTGCTGGAGCACGTCGGCATCCTATGCCAGAGCAACGATCTGCTGGGGGCGCTCGCTGCCTGGGGCGCGACTGTCGAAGAAGGCAGCCAGATCGCCCGCTTCCCCAGACAGCTCGTTGCGACATTCGCCGAAGGCCTGAGGCAGGAAGGGCAGGCAGACCGGACAGAAGTGTCTCCGGGCCTTGTGGCTCCGCCCTTACCTACTCTCCAGACCCAAGTGGCGCAGTCCTTCCGCGATGACCGGACAGGGGAGCTCCGACCGGGCAATCGCGAGGACTTCATCACTCTCATCAAGCTGGGCGACGTGCTCCACCCTGAGGAAGGCGTGGGCCACAGCCTGCTGCTCACCGAGGTGCCTCCGATGGTCGAACCACTGGAGGCGGCGATGCTGCTGGCAGAGTACGCCCACAAACCAGGGCCCGCGTTCGCCTGGAACGTACGCCAGGTCGACTACTTGATCGAGATGGGCGACATCCTGGGCATCCCCGACTGGTTCACCTGGGGCGGCACGTGTTTCGCCTCTCCGCTGCGCTTCGAAAAGGATGTAGCCGACAAGTTTGTGCGCAGCGTGAAATCCGGCGTCGCTGTTGGCCTGACCGGTATGCAAGTGACCACCGCTGCTGGGCTGAGCGGTATGCAGATCAGTGGCCATTCAACGCCCGTGACAGCGGCGGGGTTCATCGCCGTGAGCGCGGCTGAGTTCGTGGCCACGTGGATCGCTGCACGGGCGCTGAATCCCGACGTGTCCCTCGTGGGCGGAATCTACGGCGGGTCACTGGACATGCGGACGGGCGGCCTCAGTTACTCCAGCCCCGATGCGATGCTGCGCGCCTTTGCTACGAGCGAGTTCCTGCGCAGGTGGTGCGCCGTGCACGTCAACGTACTCGGCGGCGAGCACGGTGATGCAAAGGCACCCGGCCTCTACGCCGCGCTCGAGAAGGCCTACAAGGCCATGACGATTGCCGCCTTCACCGGCCGCCACCCACCGATTGGGGAGGGCATGCTCGAGTCGGGCCGCACGATCAGCCCAGTGCAGTTGCTCCTCGAACGCGAGCTTGGCAAGGCCGTACAAATCCTGGGCCAACCCATTGAGGTAACGCCGGAGACGATCGCGATGGACACGATCTTCGATGTCGGGATCGCCCTCGAGACGAACTACCTGCAGTCGGATCACACGCTGCGCAACTTCCGGGAGAACACCTGGCTTCCCGAGCTCATCGACCGCTCGGGGTGGAACGGCGCGGAAAGCGACCAGGCGCTGGTGGCGAAGGCGCTGCGCAAGGTCGAGGAGCTAATCGCGGCGTACGTGAAGCCCGAGGTGGACCCGGACAAGCTGGCGAGAATGCGCGAGGTCGTCGAGCGGGCGCGGCTGGAGCTGATCACCTGACGCACCGCAGTGAACCGTGCGGCGCACTTTCCGCAGTGCACGTGGTCCGGAGTCGGGCGCACCCAGGTGCCAGGCACTGAGGAAGGTGCCAGGCACCGCTTCCTGCCGTGCGACGCAGACCTGCGCGCGATCTGCGATCCCGTTGTGCGTTGCACTGCTCGGGAGTCAGGCGTGCCCAGGTGCCAGGCACTGAGGAAAGTGCCAGGCACCAAAGCGTATTGACACGCGCAGATTCCTGTGGTACATTGCAATCGGTTGCGCGCAAAGGTTATACTGCATACCTCGAGCAACCTGTCCCACGTCTGTCCCACCACCATCACCACGGCCCGGAAGGTGGGAGCGAGAAGCCGCACCGGGGCCGTCAATGCGCCGGTCCGAGCAGGGCGTGCCGGACCTGGCAGGGACACACGCTGAGTCCGCTCATCTGTCGAGGAGAGAGGATGGCTCGACCGCGAACCGTCACGATGAGTGACGTGGCCCAGCAAGCTGAGGTCTCAGAGAGCACCGTCTCGCGCGTCCTCAGTGGGGCCAAGACCTCCGTATCGATCAGCGAGGCAACGCGTCAGCGTGTGCTGGCCGTTGTCGACGATCTCAAGTACCAGCCCCACCCCTTCGCGCGCGCCCTGCGCGGCAAGCGCGTGAATCTGCTCGGCCTGATCGCGCGGGAGATCGATGATCTCTTCTTCGCGCAGCTAATTGAGGTCGTCAGCACCGAGGCCAAAGAGCGAGGATTCGACCTGGTCCTGGGCTATGCCAAGAGCGACCCCGAGCAGGCGCTGGCGTTGAGCGAGGTGCTCGACCTGCGGCAGAGCGATGGGCTGCTGTTACTGGGAGATCTGAACGAGTCCGCCGAAGACCATGACTTCCTGGCCAGGATGGGCCGGGAGCAGCTCACGGTCTCTCTGTGCCGCGGCAGCGGACCTCTCGTGACCAACACGGCCTGGGTCGCTGTGGACAACCGCAAGGGAACCCTGCAGGCTCTGGACTATCTGGTCCAGTTGGGGCACCGCAGGATCGCCTACATTGCGGCTAGCAGACTGGGGGATCTCCGGGAACGCCTGGAGGTCTACTGCGGCTACACCGAGGAGCGGCTTGGCACACCGTGCGATGGGTACATCCAGCGGGCGGAGAACACCTTCCAAGGGGGCCGTGAAGCCACGCAGAGGCTGCTCTCGCTCCCATACCCGCCGACCGCTATCCTGGCCGCCGATGACACGATGGCCATTGGTGCACTGAGCGCCGCATGGGACCGGGGCACAGCGGTCCCCGCTGATCTGTCGATCATTGGGTATGACGACGTTCGAATAGCTGGCTATGTGAGGCCAGCTCTCACGACGGTGCGCCAGCCGATCGAGGAGATCGGTAGGCGAGCCGTCGAGATGCTGGTCGGCATGGTCAGGGGAGAGGCAACGGGCGATACATTGCCCCACGTGCTGCTCGAACCCGAGCTGGTGATTCGGGACTCGTGCGGCCCACCGGCCGCGTAGAAGCGCGGACCACCACGGGGAGTCGACCGCATAACGAGCGAGGGAAGGAGGTGGTGTCTCCATTAGAGTACAGGACCGAGTTGCCGACAATGTGGCAAGTGGCTGCTCTCAACCAGCGTCGCGCAATCGAAGCGGGGTGAGGGCCGGCTCCAATGGAGCCGTAGAGGAGTACCAAGTTCACAGAAGGAGACGAGACAATGGCTGAGAGAAAGCAGTTGAGCAGACGTGATTTTCTGAAGTGGGCAGGGTTGGGCGCAGCGGGCACTGTCCTGGCTGCCTGTGCACCCAAAGAGGTGATCGTCACCAAGGAGGTCATCGTCGAGCAGACGGTCATCGTCAAGGAGGAAGTAGAGGTCGAGAAGGAGGTCCCCGTCGAGGTCACGGCGGTGCCTGAACCGATCACGATCCGGGTGTTCTGGGCCAACTGGGGCGCCTTTTTCAACGAGTTGATGCAGAACCTCGGTACGAACTACATGGAGGACAACCCGCTTGCGACGGTCGAGTGGACGTTCAACCCGGAGTGGAAGGAGAAGCTCCTGACGTCCATCGCGGCGGGCACCCCGCCCGACTTGGCCTACACTAACTGGACCGCCCAGACGACGCTGGCCAACGATGACGCCTGGCTGCCGCTGGATGCCTACATGGTCCTTACGGGACTCAAGCGGGAGGACTTCCTTCGCGGCATGTACGACCAGTCGGTGTGGAACGGCAAGCTCTATTGCGTGCCCGGGGGCGCCGACTTCATCTCCATGTACTGGAACAAGGACGTGTATGCGGAGGCCGGCCTCGACCCTGAGGCGCCTCCCGGCACAATCGAAGAACGCGTCGACCAATCGATGCAGATCCTCCAGAGGGATGATGATGGGGTGATTGATCGGATTGGTTGGTCC
>JAUVSX010000461.1 GCA_030596915.1 Chloroflexota bacterium
GCACCGTCGGCCTGCGCGACGCCAGTCTTGCCGACCAGGCGATTCAGGCCCCCGCGCTATGCGTCATGCCCTGCTTGCGGGGGCGGGAGCCCCGCGATTCCCTCTGGCGGAGGCCCAGGACCAGACTACGAGTGGCGACTTCCGAGGGTGGTCGTCGGCGCACAGCGCGTCGCGGTGTGCGGGCGGGCCCCCGTTGGGACGCGATCCTCAGCGATCGGCTGGTCGTGGTAGATCGGGCGCATTCCCAGCACACGAGCGTGGTTCGGCCACCGGGCTAGGTGTCGCCGAAGTGGCCCGGTGGTGGGGCAAGCACTCTAGCCACCCACACCAAACGCGTCTTCCTCGTTAACTGGTCTTGGCGTGACCCTCGCGCAGTCTACGGTGTCGTCTCCAGGACGACCTTGATGGCACCGGTGCGCTTGTCGAGTGCGGTTGCCACGGCGCTCCTGAGATTGCCGAGCGGGTAGCGATGGGTGATAAGCCCATCCGTGGGAAGGCTGCCGTCGCGCATCCAGCCACCGACCAGCTCAAGCCCTTTGGTGGGTCTACCGAGCCACCCATCGATCTCGTGCCCAGTAGCTCCCTTGAGGGTGACTTCCTGATGCCATACCGGCGTCAGGTCGGCATTCACGTAGTCGAATGCGATACCAGCGACCACAACTGTACCTCCTGCCTTGGTCCAGCGGAGGCTGTTGGTGATGGTGCTTCCCGAGCCGATCATGTCGTACACCACGTCAAACCCGCCCATCAGGTTTTGGTTCGCCAAAGGGCCCTGGTAGAGGTGTGCCCCGGTAAGGCGCGCGATCTCATCGAAGCTGCCGCCCGAGATCACAGCGTGTGCCCCGAGGCGGCTGGCCATCGCCGCCTGATGTGGGTAGCGTGCGATGGCTGCGATCTGGGTTTTTGGCTCCACGATGCGAACGATAGCGCACACGAGGATGCCAAGGATGCCGCACCCCAGGACGAGGACTCGGTCACCTGGCTTCGGGACCTCCCGCCAGACGGTCCGGAGGGCAACGCCGCTGGGCTCCAGCAGCACGGCCTGATCGTCGGTCAGATCGTCTGGCACCCTGTGGACCTCGCTCTCGTGCGCGACGTAGCTGTCGCCCCAGCCGCCACCGATTCGGGCCGGGCCCGCGAGCGCCGACTGATTCTCGCACAGTGAGTAATACCCGTCGCGGCAATACTGGCAGGACGGTGATATCTCCTGACTCAGGCAGTTGGGGCCGAAGATAGTGGTATCGAGCACAACCCGATCGCCGACGCGGACGTGGGTGACGTCTGCACCGACCTCGACGATATCGGAGACGACTTCGTGACCCAGGTAGAACGAGGAGAAACCTGGCAGGACGGCGATGGAGATCCGGGGGGCGCCTTTGACGAGGAGAAGGGCGAGATCAGTTGCACATATCCCACTCTGCCGATTCCGGACGCGAATCCAGCGTGGCCCCGGCAGGGGCGGGTCCGGCATCTCCAGAATACTCGTGGGAGAAAGGGGGCTCCAGATGACCCCCGGCCACACCTTGCGTAACCCACGGGTGAGCAGGATCTTTGGTATGCTGACTTCGAAGTGTGTTGTTTGCACGGGGTCCTCCCTTATCAGCGGGGTGGAGCGCAATCTTCGGCGGCTGCCAGGGAAGGTGACGCACGAATATGCTCGCTCGTCGACAGGCGTGATCGGGCCCGCGCACGCACGCTGGAAGGCGCGAGCAGGCTACTGGATACCCGTGGATGGGACCAGTCTCAATATCCCATCGTGATCTGGCAGAAACTGCATAGGACCCTGGGGAATGATGCTCTCAACCTCAAGGTAGCCCGCATCCACGTACTCCCAGATTGTCTGGAAGGGAACCGTTCCTGGAACCCACTTCTCTACAAGCACCGAGCCGTGCCCGGGCAGGACTGTGAAGACCACGTGGCGGGGATCGCCCGGGTGCTGCAGCGTCTGCGAGCGAGCAAACGCCTGAGTGATTCCCTCGGCCTGAGCGGCTGTGCCGCACGTGACGAGGTAGTGGTGGTACTCGGCATCCATAGGGACGCACTCTACATGATTAGGATCGTACGCCCCAACGGCCCTGTGCACGTGCAGCTTGGAGCGAACGACAGGGACTTGGCCCGCCACGGGCCAATCGGAGCCTAGCGAAATGGTGGGCAACGGCCCGTCCAACCTCATCATCTCGACCGACTCCGACGACGGCGGGTCGTTGCGCTTGCCCTCAACGTGACGGACCAGCGCTCCCTTCCCGTCCGCCCGGACGCCGACAACCACCGCCAAGTCGTCTTCAGTGATGTGTCCCTTATCCACCGGCCGGGCGCTCCCAGTGACCGTGGCGATCAGAGCGGAGATCACTGGATCCCAGGTGGCAAAGCAACCCTCACTGTACTGGCTGGCCACTGCATCACCCACGGCGGGCACGTGCGTGAGATTGCCGATTACCACTATCTCCGTGAAGAACTCACGCCGGCCAAGCTCTGCGCCCGCCCGCTGCATTGCAGCCGGTGTATCAAGCTCATCCCATAGCTGACGCGGGTATCGCTCGTCCGCCGCTTTATGCTCGCTCACCTGGTGCGTGCACACGGCCGTGACGACTCGCAGGACGATGTCTTCGTAGAATCGAGAGGGGTCGGTCGCATCGCTACGGGGGTAGGCGCCGACAAGGTCGAAATGATACGCTTCGAGAGGATGGTCATCGCCCACGATGAGAATCACACGGATGCTTTTTGCCTGGGTCTGGACCAGGCGTTCCAGCGCGAGAATGGGACCGCCTCGCCAACCCTGCTCCAGTAGGGTCCGATAGGCCTGCGGCGCGAGACCTGGGAACGCGAAGTCGTCAGGGTCGGGAGGCTGAGTATTGAGAGCCCGCTCGAAGTGGTCCAATGTGGCCCGGAAGCGTTCGGGAGACACGCCGACAAGTGTTATCACCGTTGGCGTGTGGCTTAGGCTGTACCGGCGGCGGGAGATAAACAGGGCCGCGTTTCGCCAGTTGAGGGATTCGCCGAACCGTGCCGTCGCGAAGATCACGTCGGTGTTGCCGTCTGGCTCGGCTTGTACGTCGTGACCGCTCGCAGCGAAGCCACGGAGTAGCTCTTCGGTCACTCTGTCCAGGAGGGGGGATCGAGGGCCGGGCACGAGCGCGACGTGGATCGGATGGAGCCAGGAATGGATGGGCTTCGCTCCACGCGGTCCAGCGTCAGATGCATCTGTGCTTCGTATGTCTCCCACCGTGCGATTTTACCAGGTCTCGGGGCCGGCACAAGCGGCGCCCGGTGAAACTCAGGCCGGCCGTGCAGGAGACA
>JAUVSX010000222.1 GCA_030596915.1 Chloroflexota bacterium
GGACGTTTGCCCCATCGTCACCGGCGACAAGCGTGGGTGTCACCGGACCCGTTGCAGTGGGCGAAGGCTCGGCTGTCGTGGCCTCCGTAGCGGTCGGACTGGGCGTCTCGTCCGCCGGTGTTTCCGTTGGGGTAGGTTCCACTCCCTCCGGTGGCTCCACCTCAGGAACGTTCTCTTCGCCCTCGACAGTGACGACCCAGTTGGCGACCCAGGCAGGCGCGTCTTCGAACTCGATCTGGAACCACTTCTCATAGCGTCCGGTGATCACGGCCGACTCGCCAGCGTCGAGCGTACCCAGTAGCTCGAAGTTCGTCCCTGGCCCCGAGCGGACGTTCGCCCCGTCCTGGCCCGCGACGAGCGTCGCTGTTGGGCTTGCCGCAAGCGTCGCTGTGGGCAGTGGTGTATTGATAGGAGCCCGCGTGGGGATCGGCGTCGGAGGCTCCGTCGGAAGCGCAGTTGGCGGCGCAGTTGGTAGCGCTGTCGGAGGCGCGGTGGGCAGTGAAGTGGCGGCGGATTCCGGGCTAGGTGACGGCTCAGATGGCGCCTGAGAGCTGCCTGGTCCCAGGAACACGTACCAGGCAAAGGCCAGGGCGATCAGCAAGGCAAGAACCCAACCTGCGATAGCAAGGAAGTTTGGTCCCACGCGGCGCGAATCAACGTATCCCCTGCGCATAGCTCGACCTCCCACCGCGGGTACGATCAACGCAGCGCCGCCCAACGCGGCGCAGCGGATTCCCCGCTAGCGCGCGGCTAGTATACCTGTGCTTGAGCATGGGCGCAACCAGGCTCGCCCCGCGCCGCGGCCCCCTCCATCTCTCCCCCAGCTTGGGGGAGAGTGATTGCCTCCCCCGTCAGGCCCAGCCCGTGCATCTCGCGGTAGGCCCACGTCCCGGGGGCGGCTCCCTCCTATACGCGATCAGCCCACGTCTCGGGGGCGTCTCCCTCCCATACGCGATCAGCCCACGTCCCCGGGAGCGTGCAGTCGAGCTGCTGAGCCAGTGGCAGCCGGCCCGAGCGGTTCTTCGGAAGCGGGGACGCCGCCAAACCACTGATCAAACGACTGGCAGTCGCGGGACAGGGTCCCGTTGAAGGACTGCCAGTCGGAGCGGTTCTTCGGGTGGGGACGAGGCACCAGGCAGAGCCTCACGCCAAGGCGTAACGCACTCTCTCCCCTTGTGCGAGAGAGCTTCGCGCGATCGACGCCTGCGGGGAGCGTCATCGTGGACAGGTTCATCTACTAGCTCCTGGTTGGGGTGGCGCCCTTGCCACGGCACTCGAGGCTGGTCGTAGCCCGTCAGGCGCCCAGGGCTGGAAGCCCTGGTCTGAGACGTACGAAGCCCCTGCGGGGCTGGTGCGAGCCCGTCAGGGCTTTGCGAACTGAGCCCGGCTGCTTCAGCACCGGGCGGCCGCACGTCGCAAGCTCTCAGCGTCTACTCCCGTGCTCGATCAGCCCACGTCCCGGGGGCGTCTCCAGCGATGAGCGCGACCTGCCGTGCCAAGGCCTTGCTGTGTGGGAGGCAGCCGCTGTCTTGCGCAGCAACACAGCCATCTACCAGCCGCGCAACACACTCGGCAGGTACACCCTGCGTGAGAGGAAACGCAGAATGATCAACCCTCCCCCCCCATCGGCGATGTAGACATAGTCGCCAGCCACCGCCACCCGGTGGGCATACCCAGGCGTATCGTGGAAGCCCGTCTCCGTCGGCGCCTCCGGGCTCGACACGTCGATCACCCACAGGCCACCGGTCGCATCGGCGACGTAGGCGGTGTCGCCGGCCACCGCCACGCCCCGGGCCGACGCCGGCGTATTATAGTAGCCGGCCTCCGTGGGGGTTATCGGGTTGGAGACATCGATAATGCGTAAGCCCGAAGCCCCATCCGCCAGGTAGGCGCAGTTCCCGGCCACCGCCACGTCCAAGGTCCACCCCGACGTATCGTAGAAGCCGGTCTCCGTGGGACTTATCGGGTTGGAGACATCGATGATACGCAGGCCACCTCCGCCATCGGCGACGTAGGCGTCTTCGCCGGCCAGCGCCACGCCGTAGGCACTTCCAGGCGTGTCGCAGAAGCCAGTCTCGGTGAGGGCCGACGCATTGGAGATATCGATGATGCGCAAGCCGCTGGCTCGGTCGGCGACGTGTGCGTAGTGTCCTGCGATCTCCACGTCCCAGGCACGATCCGGTGTAATATACGAGTCGGCCGCTGTAGGCTCCGCTGGGTTCGACACGTTGATCGCGTGCAGGCCGCTACCGTCACTCGCGACGTAGGCGTAGTCCCCGACCAGCGCCACGCCGTAGGATGCCGATGGCAGATCGTAGGATCCCACCTCCACGGGAGCCTCCGGGTCCGACACATTGACGATCTGCAGGCCGTTGGTCCCAGCCCCGAGGTAGGCATAGTCGCCGGCTAACGTCACACCGTAAACGGACCCTATCGTTTCCTGGGAGCCGGTCTCCACGGGGGCCTCCGGGTCCAGCACATTGATGATGCGCAGGCCGCCCTCGGAATCGGCAATGTACGCGTAGTCCCCGGTCACCGCCAGGTCGAAAGCACTTCCGGGCGTGTCGCGCTCGCCATGCCATGTGGGGGTCTCCGGGCTCGACACGTTGATGATGATTAGGCCGTAAGAACCATCGGCGACGTAAGCGTAATCGCCGGCCACCACCACCGCCTTGGAGCTGCCATTCGTATCGTAGAAGCCGGTCTCGGTGAGGCCCCCCGTACCAGCGATATCGATGATGCGCAGTCCGCTCATCCCATCCGCAACGTAGGCGTAGTCGCCAGCCACCGCCACGCCCCTGGCATTCCCGGGCGTCTCGAAGCTGCCCGTCTCGGTGAGGGCCCCCGAAACAGAGATGTCGATGATGCGAAGGCCGTAGTCCCGGTCGGCGACGTAGGCGTAGTCCCCAACCACTGCCACGTCGGCGGCACGGCCCGCAATCTCATAGAAGTCGGCCTCCGTGGGCGCTGTGGGGACTGAGACATCGATGATCCGCAGCCCGCTGTCCCAATCGGCGACGTACGCGTGGTCCCCAACCACCGTCACGCGTTGGGCATAGTCGGGCGTGTCGTAGAACCCCACCTCCACGGGCGCAGCCGGACTGGAGATATCGACGATGCGCAGGCCAGCGTACCCATCCGCGATGTAGGCGTAGTTCCCTGCCACCGCCACGCTCTCCACCACGCCAGGAAGTACGTCCGTCTGGCCGACGACCGTAGGCGAGCTCGGGCTGGACACATCAAGGACGAACAGGCGAGGCCCCACACCGATGTAGGCATAGGCGCCCCGCACAGCCACCCCAAACGTAGGGCCGCCGATCTGGCCCACCAGTTGCACATGCTGCCCTTGCAGTTGGGCCGTCGCTTGATCTGCTGCCGGACCCAGCTCCTGAGCCAGGGCACCCGATCCGCCCAATACCAGCGCCATCACCACAACGAGGACGAACGATCTGACGAATCGTGTTCTCATCTGCGCCACCCCCTTCGATGTGCATGATACATCTATTACGGTCGGCCACCCACCCTCTGGGAACGCCGATCGTGCCTGGAACTCCGACCCCAATATAGGCCACAGCCTCCCCGTGTCAAGCGCAAGCGTCGGACTGGCAGTCGTGTCCGGGACACCCGTGCCGCAGCCAGCGCGGGCGATCTCACCAGCGAACGCCCATCGAGTAAGGCAGTTGGCTCGCTGGGGCAAGGGCACGGTGAATGAGATAGCTTACTCTCCCGATGGGAGCCTCCTGGCAGTGGCCTCCTCCATAGGTGTCCACCTATACGATGCCGAAAGCCTCGCCGAAGTCCGCCACATTGAGACCGATGCCCAGGTACGTAGTGCGGTCTTCTCTCCTGACGGCGAGCTCATCGCCGCGGGCTTGGCGGATAGTACGCTGCGTCTGTGGCGAGTGTCGGATGGCGGGCCGTTGAGCACCCTGGAGAGTCTGTCCGGCCACTTCCCCTTCGAGAGAGTGCGAAGCGTGGCCTTCTCGCCCAGTGGGGCAGTCATCGGTTCGGTGTCAAGCGATGGCACAGTGCGCCTGTGGGGTGTAGTTGGACGCTGACTGGTGAGGGCGCCTGGAAGCGAAGAGCACCAAGGTGCTGGGAATACGTCCCTTGGTAGCACATGAACAGCGATGCGCCGCCGTCATCCCCACCCCCTCTCCACCTCTCCCCCAGCTTGGGGGAGAGTGATTGCCTCCCCCGTCAGGCCCAGCCCGTGCATCTCGCGGTAGGCCAACGTCCACATCGTCGACACGTAGGCCTCGGCCACGCCTCTGACGGCGGCCGCGGCCAGCCAGACGAGCAAACCGATCAGGAACGTCAGCCCGATCGACCACAGCAGCGACGCGAAGCCGACGGCCAGTGCCCCGACCGACAGCGCCGCGGCTGCGAGCGCGAGCGGCAGCCCCAGGACCACGGCCACGACGACCGTCACGATTAGCTGAACGAGCCACAGCAGCGCAGTGTGGCCCAGGTGCCTGCGCCCAGTCTCCACCGCGCGGCGGATACTCTCACGAACGCCGCGCTGCTCAAACACGCATGCCGGGATGGCAAGCCGCAGCAGTACGCCCAATGGGATCGAGGCGAACAGCAGCAGGCCGATCGCGGGGAGCAGGCAGGCCGAGGCCACTAGCCGGGGCACCACCTGGGCAAACAGGGTCCCCTCGGGCCAACGGACGCCGGTCAGAGCGGGCAGCATCCAGGCCAGGGCGAGGACGGCGCCGCCAAGCAGCGCGAGCAGCGTCGGGATCCCGAGCAGAAGCCGGAGTAGGAGTACGGGCCAAGCGTGCAACTTGCCCGCCTCCCAGCCGGCGCGCAAACCGGTCGACCCGCGCTCCTCCGCGGCCTGCACCTGCGCCACTATGGCAGCCCGCGCCAGCGAGCTCAGCAGCATGAAACCGGCGCTCATCGCCAGCACGAGCAAGACAATGAACACGAATGCCACCGTGGACCAGGGGCTGTTCAGGAAGTCGAGCACGCCTCGTGCCAGGTCGGGCGGCAGCTCCTGCGCGGCTCGCTCCCAAACGTTGCGGCTGACGACGCCGAGGCGTAGCCCAGCTAGCCCCAGGCTCGCCAGGAAGCCGAACACCCAGAGCGTCTTGTGCCGCCACGCCACGCGCCGCGCGCGCTGTAGGATGTAGCCGAGATCGATCATGGGGACTCGGTGGATTGGGTTACTGGGTGATTGCGCGTCGAAGCGACGCGTTGGCAGAATGGAGTACCATTCTGCGGGCGCGAGTGCTGAATGGGGGATTGGGTAGCTGGGTCACCAGGTGACTCGTGCGGCCGCTGATTCGCTGACTCGCTGACTCGCTGCCTCGCTACTCCCACTCGATCGTCGATGGCGGCTTGGAGGTGATATCGTACACGACCCGGTTGACCTCCTGGACCTCGTTCACGATGCGGTTGCTGATCCGAGCAAGCAACTCGTGATCGAGCCGCGCCCAGTCAGCCGTCATAAAGTCCTCCGTCGTCACGGCACGGAGGGCAACGACGTGCCGGTAGGTCCGCTCATCGCCCATCACACCCACGCTGCGCACGGGAAGCAGCACGGCGAAGGCCTGCTGTGTCCCCTCACGCAACAGGCCCTCTCTACCCAATTCCTCGAGAAAGATACCGTCGGCGGCGCGCAACGCCTCCAGCCGCTCCCACGTGATCTCGCCGATGATGCGCACGGCGAGCCCGGGGCCGGGCAACGGTTGGCGCCACACAAGCTCGTCCGGCAGGCCCAATGCCTGTCCCACAGCGCGCACCTCGTCTTTGAAGAGGTAGCGCAGGGGCTCCAGCAGCTCGAACTGCATGTCGTCCGGCAGCCCA
>JAUVSX010000027.1 GCA_030596915.1 Chloroflexota bacterium
GACGATGATCGCGGAATCGTCCAGGCTGATGCGGTCACTGTGCCTGCGCAGCGAATCGAACACCGCGCCTGCATCGTGTTCGTTCTCGAACGTAATCACTATCAAGTTGGACATCTGACTCTCCTCTCACATCATATCTCTTGAGCCGGCCCTGCCCCCACTCGTCGCAGGCACCCACGACCGGCAGCACCACCTGGTCAGGCACGCGTGCACATGGGGGCACTCTCAGAGCGCGTTCTACTCTCTCCCCGCTCCTCACCTCCTCGTGACGGAGGTTGGCACGGTGGCCGGGCCTGCGGTCAGCCCGTTGTGAGGTGGCCGCGGCCAGGTGGACGGATCGGCTCAGTCTGCGGTCGTCCTTGAGTAGGCCTGCGAAGGTCAAGCATGCTGCGATGCCTGCCGCGAGGTCACCTCGCTGCGTGCCGCGCCCGCCGACCTCCGCAGGCCTCTCCTCAAACCTACGGGATTTGGTCCCCGTAGGGCACGCGCGCCTTATTGCGGTAGCTGCCGAAGTAGCCGGCCATGTCCGCGAAGATACCCAGGCCGAGTATGATCCAGTCGAAGCCTACAATGCCTCCTGGGAAGATAACTAGATACATCAGAATGGTCCAGGGCAGGAAGATCAGGCCCAGGATCGCCCAGAACCAGCTATCGAAGGCCGCGGCAATGTATGCCGGCGAAATGATCCACCAGACGAGAACAGCCAAGCGCGGTCCAGCCAGCAGTAATGCGGTGAAAAAGCAACACATCGTAGTCCTCCTTCTATCTTGGGGCGCTCAATGGATATGCGGCGCCGGGTACGGTTGCGAAACACACTATCTCCGAACTCAAGTTCCCGGGATTCGGCTGCAGTGACCTGGGTATCAGACTTTCAGCACATTCCTCCTTTCTGATCGCTCGTTCGGGGGGGGAGGGAGAGCAGTACCTCTCGGCTCGGAGTGCACGCCCGCATCTTTCTGGCGGCGTTGCTCCCGCCGCGCTGGCGTGTGATGCATCGACTTCCGGCAATCACGTGACCAGGTCTCTTCCCCAGCGACGGCTTCACCGGCACGCTTGGCGGCGAGGGTGGCAGCGGCCGGTCCTTCTGGAGCCGCTGCCACCCCCACTCGCCCTGGCGCTGTCCGGTTTGGCCTGGACCGCCTAGCCTGATATGAACACGAGGCTGCGGTTCCCGTCGGCGCCAAAGACCTCCAACTGGCCGGCGCTGATGAACACTCTGCGTGCCTGTTGCAGCAGCGACAGCACCGTGGCCTCCTGCTCCATGATCCCCTCTGGGTCTGAACATATCGCCTGGCTTGAGGTCAAGTTGCTGACGCCCAGCGTCTGCTCATAGGCTGTGAACCTGCCATTGTAGGTGTTGCAGCCGCCTGAGCCACTCAGGCTACCGTCGGGGCTGAATCTGGCCGTGACCTGGGTGCCCGGCAGCACCGTCTTCGATCCAGTGGAAGGGGAGCTGTAGGACGTCAACACCCAGCGCCCGCTCGTCAACCCCCCAACAACGGTGATCTCGAGGCGCTGCGAGCTGGTGCTGTCGTCGGGATTGATGACCCGTAGCTCGTACGAGGTCGTGATCATCGGCTTCACGTCCCGGCTCCCCTGGCCCGTGACAGGATAGTCGAAGGCGTTGGCCCCCACGGGGAAGACATAGACGGCCTTGACGTTCTCCACGGACCACTGCAAGGTCGCCGCCTCGCCCGCATTGATCGTTGATCGGTTGACACTGAAGTTGATGTTAGGCGCAGGCGTTGCGGTGGCCGTTGCCGTCGCCGCTGGAGGGGGCGTCGCTGGCACCGCCGGTGGCTGCACCACCGGCACATTGTTGGCGTTCTCAGCAGCGATGTACTCGGCGGCTGCCCACGCCTGGTTGCTGGGCGCACCGGGAACATCGAACACCCACCATGTCCTGTCTGGACTGATGCCGATGATCTCGCCGACCGTGCCGTAGGGGGCGGTGCCCAGTACGGGGTATTGAGTCCCGGGACCCATACGCACGTTCACGCCCGAAGGCGCGATGACGACGCCCCTCGGCTTCCCGGGCTCTGGCGTAGCCAGCGGCCGCGTCGGCACAATCGTGACGCCCGGCGGTACCTCTGGCGTCACGGGCGCCTGTCCCCCACCGTCTCCAAGCAGCATCACGATAATGGCGATGACGGCTATCCCTAGCGCCACCGCCAGGATGATCAGCAGGACGTTGGGACCGTCCTTCTTGGTTTCCTCGCTGTTGTTCACACTGACTTCCGGTTCTTCCATTCTGCACTGCTCCTTTCGTTTCTGATTCTGGTGCGTCGACCTGTCGGCTTTGGCGACAGCTATGCGGCGCTGTGTCTCTGGAGGCCACCCACCCGCTGTGACGGGTCGAATCCAGCGTGCGCCAACCCGATGCCCCCACGGACCCTGCGCATCATACTACAAGGCGTCCGCGCGTGCAACGCGGATGCCCGCGCGCGTAGCGCGGATGCCCGCGCGCGGGGGGAAGCGGGACTAGTCTGGCGGCTACTGTATGTGTGCCCACTTGTCTTTGTATAGATAGCCCAGTATCACCAGCGGTATGATGTCGTGGAAGACGACCAGTTGCGAGCCGGTCAGCATCAGACCGACAGCGATGCCGGCCGCTGTCGAAATGGCGTACAGCACCAGCCCCCACTTCCGCCAGTTCCACGCTCCGATTGCGGCGACGATGTCAGCGAGCGAGAGGATTAACAGCACTGGCAATGCCCACGGAACCGCGCGCGGCTGACCCTGAGCGTGAAGATCCCAGATCAACCAGGTCGCGAGAGCACTGTGGATGATGATGAAGATCAGAAAGGCGGAGAGGCAACCGCCCCGACGTTTCTCGCCTGCGTGGTTGTCTTGGCTCTTGAACATGCTCTGCAAAGTCCTCCTCGTTCGCTGTTCGTGTAGGCCTCGCCCACGCGCCGGCTTCGGCGCGCCATCGCATCCTGCTACACGCGACCGACGGTGCGCATTCTACTGTGGCCGCTGTGTTTGCGCCATCCTGGCCCCGATCGCGTCGGCCAGCTCGTCCGCCCTGCGCGAGCCGATCATCACCCACTTCCCGGTCTTCAGCTCGAGCTCGACGCCCAGGTTTCCGCTGATACTGTAGGAAATTCGATCGCGATGCCATCCCTTGATGCCCCAGCCCCCATACTCGCTAATGGGGCTGTACGTCCGCGCCTGATACTTTTCGATGTCCGCGAAGGGAATCCGCCGCCGCAGGAAGGGGACGTACCGGATATTGATCTGGTCCTCCCGGACCTCGACGACCAGCCGCATAATGATGAACCCGGCTGGAAATCCGATGCCGAACACCAGCCAGATGAGCCACACGGACCAGTCGGACCCGGGGTTCGTGCCGACCGGGTGACCCAGGATGATCTGCTGCACGAAGGTGTACCAGGTCATCGCGGCGATACCGGCGATTAGCAGCATCACCCACCAGACGCGGCGAAACCGCTGCACCCCGCGGAAGGCCACGCTGTTTTGTTCAGACACAACCGTACCTCCGTATGCGCCGTGCACCGCCCTGAAGCGGCGGTGCTGGTTACTCGCTGGACGCTCCCGCGACGTAGGCTACCATCCGCGTGCCCTCGGTGTCCCTCAGCTCCAGCCGGTCGCCCTTGATGGAGAAGGTGGCCGCCGATTCGAGCGCGGCCAGGTACGCCTGCTCTTGCTCCATGATGCCCTCTGGGTCGTTGCACATCTTGCGCGTGAGTCCAACGGGCCCGATGGTGATGCTGTCACCGTCGATCTGATAGGAAGTGGTGTATTGGTTGCAGCCCGCCGAACCCACGAGGCTTCCGTCGTCGACGAAAACAGCCGTGACATCGGTGTCTCGCAGCAGGGATGAGAAACCCCCGCGACCGTTGTTGTAGCCCGTCACCAGCCACGTCGTCCCCGTCAAGGAGGTTGGCTCGAGAACCTTATACCTCAGGATCACCTGTCCGCTCGAATCGGAGATGAGCAGTTGCTCATCCGTTGCCTCGAACGAGGCAGCCTGCTGCAGCGCTGCCAGGTAGGCTTGCTCCTGCTCCATCACGCCCTCAGGCGCGCCACACATCATCCTCGTGGAGCCCAGTGGACCGCTGATAGCCACTTGGTTGCCGTCGACCTCGTATGCGCCGAAGTAGTTATTGCAGCCGGCGCTCCCACCCAGCCGCCCGTCCTCGAACTCGATCGTGACCTCGGTGCCCGGTATCACGGGAACCTCCTGGCCATCACTGTCCACGTACGCCTCGAGCTTCAAGGGCCTGCCCTCCAGGCTCGGGCCCCTCTCCGCAAACTTCAACGTGGTTCTCCCGTTGGCGTCCATCAACTCCAGTTGGCTGTCTGTGATGCGATACGAGGTCGCCTGCTGTAGAGCGATCAGGTACGCCTGCTCCTGTGCGTTCAGGTCATCAGCGCACAGCATCATCGTGACGCCGAGCTGCTCCCCGATCGCCATCTGGCCGCCAGCGGCGCGATAGGAGCCGAAGTAGTTATTGCAGCCAGCACTACCGCTGACCTCGCCATCCTGGAACTCGACTGTGATCTCCGTGTCCGGCAGAACTGTGGCCTCCTCGCCCTCGGCATCAACGTACGCTTCGAGCAGCCACGTTCTGCCCTCCAGGCCTGGGCCCATCTCCACGAATCTAGCCACGGTCATTCCCTCGGCGTCCATCAGCTCCAACTGACCCTCGGTTACCCGGAATGAGGTTGTTTTCGCCAGGGCCGCCAGGTAGCCTTGCTCCTGCTCCATCACGCCTTCCGGTGCACCACAGAACATCGCCGTAAGTCCGAGATGCTCGCCGATCGCCAGTTGGTTACCAGATAGCTCGTACGTGCCAAAGTAGTTGTTGCAGCCAGCGCTTCCCGCTACCTGGCCATTCTGGAACTCGGCCGACACCGCGGTACCTGGCAGCACGGCGACCACCTGGGCCTCGTCGTCGACGTACGACTCGAGCATCCACGTCGTGTCCTCCAGGTCCTGCCCCGGCATCAGGAACCGCAGCACGGGATTGCCGCTAGCGTCCGCGAGCACCGCCTCCTTGTCCGTCACCTCGAACGTGGTTGCCTGCTGCAGAGCCGCCAGGTACGCATGCTCTTGCTCTGTCACGCCGTCAGGCGTCTCGCAGAACATCATCGTCAGACCTAGCTGGTCGCTGATCGCGAACTGGTTGCGTGAGATTTGATACGCGCCGAAGTAGTTGTTGCAGCCGGCGCTGCCGTTGACTGTGCCGTCGCGGAGTTCCGCGGTGATCTCGGTACCCGGAATCACCTGAGATTCTTGTCCTTCAGTGTTCGCGTACGAGGCCAGCACCCAGGTCCTACCCTCGAGGCTGGGCTTCTGCTGGACAAGCTCGAGCAGCGAATACTGGAGGGAGGAAGCGTCTGCGGGAGGATCGTCGACGGTGTCGATGCGCACGAGCAGTTCGCACTCGTAGCCTTCCTCGTAGTCGAAGCCCGCAATCTGATCATAGAAGAGACCGTATTCGTCCTCTGGCCTTTCCTTGACCAGCATGCACATCATGGGCCCCACTCCCACACACTCGGCCTTGTAGGGCCCGACCAAGAGCGTTTGCTCGGCCACGGGTCTCTTGTCCAAGACCTCCACCAACGTGTAGCGGAGGGAGGAGCCACCCGCCGGCGGATCCTCGACTGGATCAACGCGCACTCGCAGCGCGTACTCGTACCCTTCTTTGTAATCGAAGCCCTCGATCTGGGAATAGGAGAGGCTGTACTCATCCTCCAGGTTCTCTTTGACCTGCATGCACATCATCGGCCTCTCTCCCTCGCACTCGACCAGGCTGGGTCCGACGTAGAGGGTTACCTCGACCCCCTCCGGTTCTAGCTCGGGAGAAGGTTCTGGCGTTGGCGGTGGCCAGGGAGTCGGCGTGGGCTGCGGCGTCGGCGTCGCGGCCCCGCCGCACGCGACCAGGGCAATGGCTGCCAATACGACGACCACCAAACGAGACGTCCTGAGGACCTGCTGCGACACCATCGTACCTGACCTCCTGTTAGCCTGCTTGTGATTGCCCAAGACGGGAGTCTGGCGCCAGCTCGGCGATAGCCTCTAGCAGTCGTTTCGGGCTCACGCCCTGCAACTCGGTCATGTCGGCGCCGGCTGCTTCGAGCGCCGGTCGCTGTCGCGACACCTCGACGAGTGCCAGGCAGCGGGTCGCGGGCCAAGCCGCCTTGATCCGCTGGACCTGCTCCACGGCCTCGTTCTTCGTGCGATTCGCATACAAGATTACCAGGTCCGGCTCCCGCTGTCCAGCCAGATCGAATAGCGTGTCAATGTCGACGGCATAGGCAAGTACGTCGACATTCGGCACTGCTTCTAGCAGGACCGTGAGCGCGTATTCCATCCACGCTGGCGCGAGAGCTGCGATAGTTGTCACAAGACCTCGGATTCACCGGCCTCCTGGCCGAGGCGCCCCGTTCCTAAGCGACGCCGTCTTCCGTTCCACACACGAGATCACGCATTCGTTGTAGCCGCTTCAGCGGTTCCGCAACGGCGTGACACGCTCCGTCGCCGACGCCCCCGATGACGGCGCCCCGAGGAACGGGGGCTGGGAGCAGCGGGTGTGCTGACTCGCTGACTCGCTCCTCCCCACAAGTGTAGCACAGGCGCACGCGGACCACATCGGAGAGAATACGTATTCCGCATTGCCAGGAGAGGAAGCATCCCGCCTACGTGAAAATACGTATGCGGAGCCAGCGCGCACGGGTGCATTTCAGGGACTGGGCGACGCAGGCCCGCTGCGTGGCAAAGGACCACCGGGTCGCACTGGCCATTCACCCAAAGACTGAAATGCACCTTGGCAGTTTCGGCCAACCGCAGGCGCACCCAGATCGTGATTGACTTCTGGCGCGGTAGAGCCCGACACCGCGCGCGGCGCCGAAACTGCTGCCGCCTTGACGCTCGTACCCGCGAAGCGGTGGAGGACTGCCCCAAAACTGAAACACGCCCGCGCGCACGCAGCATGCTGGCCGGGGAACGCGCCGGGGGGTGATGTGGTTGCCCGCTACTCAGGCCAGTTGACCATCCACTCTCGAAGCCGGCGTGTTTCGAGAGGCCGGCCCGCGCGGCGCCAGCGGGCGTACTCGGCGGTGAACCCCGCTCCCATCAAGAGGACCAACGCGCTCCAGTATGACCACAGCAGGAAGGCCGCAATACCGCCGACCGATCCGTAGATCGGATTGGACCGCACGACGCCGCCCAGAACCCAACCGAAGAGCCAGGTGATAGCCACCCAAGCCAGCCCGGCGATCAGCCCCCCTAGCCACACGTCGCGCCAGGTGGCCTGTGCTCGAGGAATGATTCGGTACAGAACGATGAAGGCCCCGACTGGCACCACCACAGTGAGCATCTCTGACTGCCATCCGCTGCTCAACTGCGCGACGGGCTGCCAGTCGAATAGCACCAAGTGCCAACTGCGCACGATACTCATGACAGTCCGCAACACAATCGTCCCCAGTAGGAGTGCCCCGATGGTAAGCGTGACGGCCAGGCCGAACAGCTTCTCCGACCAGAACAACGTGGACTTGGCGTTCCCCCAGATCATGTTCACCGCTCGATAGGTGGCGACAAACACGCCCGAGGCCGACCAGAATAGCGCCACGAGGGCCACGATCCCAACCGTCGTTCTCGCGCTCAGGAGACTCTCGATATTCGTCGCCACCAGGTCGGTGAGGACCGGGACAAAGCGGTCCACCAACTCCGTGACGACCCGTTGAGCTTCCTCTGAATCCAGCATCGAACCGGCGACTACGATGAGAATCAAGAGCAGCGGGAAGATGGAGAACAGGGCGAAGTAGGCGATGGAGCGGGCCTGGGTCGGGCCATCGTAGCGATCGTAGGCCAGGACGGAGCGCACCAAGAGCGACAACACGCCATTCAGGGCGTGGTCCGCGCGGACGAAGAGATGTTCAAGGCGCTGGGTTATTCGTTCCATGTTCGCTGAGGCCACGGATGCCTTCGCGGAATCGTGCGCCGATTTGACAGATTGCACAAATTGGGGGCGCGATGCCTATGGCGTCTCTGAGTCTACAGATCACCCGTCGGTAGGGACGGCCCTCGCTGATTCGCCGACCCGCCGACCCGCTGACTCGCCGACTCGCCGACCCGCTGACTCGCCGACTCGCTGACTCGCTGACTCGCTGACTCGCTCCACTATAGCACGCTCTAGCCCGAGGGACAAGAGACACGCCTGGCTCAACAAAAGTGCGCATCTGCGGTATACTTAGGAGGGCAAGCCGCGCTGCCGGGGTCTCTGGAACACCGGTCACTGGCGGCGTATCACTCCACATATGACTGCGTGACATACACGGCGTGACACACATGGCGAAAACCGACCGCGCGGAGGTGGACCTGGGGGCTGATGATCCCGTTGCGGAACCACAGAGCGGGCAGGCCGGCATAAACGCGCGCCCAGCCTGGGACGAAGGGTGTGTCGGCGTGGGCGAGCTGTCACGGCCATCGCCCCGCTCCCCACGGTCTGTCCTGGACTCCCTGCCCGCCAGCATCGCTGTCCTCGACGAGACCGGCCGCATCCTCACTGTGAACGCCGCCTGGCGTTGCTTCGGGCGGGAGAACGGCCTGGCTTGGGAGGATGGTGGGGTCGGGAGGAACTACCTGGAGGTGCTCGAGTCGGCGTCGGCGGTTTCGTACCAGGGCGCCGCGGCGGCGCTGGCCGGTATGCGACAGGTGCTCGCCGGTGACCTCGATGAGTTCTCCCTGGAATACCCGTGTCACAGCGCAGATGAGATGCGCTGGTTCACGATGCGCGTCACGCGCTTCCACACCCCAGGTGGAATCCGGGGCGTCATTTCGCACGAGGTCATCACCGACCGGAAGCTGGTGGAGGAGGCCCTTAGGCGTGGCGAAGAGCGATACGTGCTGGCCCAGCGGGCGGCCAGCATCGGCATCTGGGACTGGAATATCCGCACCGGCGACCTGTACTGGTCCCAGCAGATAGAGCCGATCTTCGGATTTGGTCCGGGCGAGTTTGGCGCCTCCTACGAGGCTTTTCTCGACTGTATCCACCCAGACGACCGCCAGCTCGTGATCGATTCGGTTGGCGCCTGCGTCGAGGGTGGCGCTGACTACGCGGTCGATCACCGTATTGTCTGGCCCGATGACACGGTGCACTGGGTCTCCGAAACGGGCGCCGTATTCCGGGACGAACGAGGCGTGGCTCTGCGAATGCTCGGCGTCGTCCAGGACATCTCCGCTCGCAAGCAAGCCGAGTCGGCGCTGCGGGCATCGGAGGAACGGTATCGCGACCTGGTTGAGAACGTCAGCGAGGTAATCTTCGCCGTCGACGCGCAGGGTCTATTCACGTACGTTAGCCCACTCATCGAAACGTTCATCGAGTATCCGCCAACGGAAGTCGTCGGGCACCCGTTTATTGAGTTTATCGCGCCCGAAGACAAAGAGCTGATTGCGCGCAGGTACCGCCGGCTCATCGCCGGCGAGACTGTGGGACCCAATGAGTATCGCATCGTGACCCGATCAGGCGACATCCGCTGGATGCGCGTATCCACCAAGCAGGTAGTCGAGGACGGCCGCGTCGTCGCGCTGCAGGGCGTGCTGGCCGACATCACCGGGCGCAAGCGAGCGGAAGAGGCGCTGGTGAGGCGGATTGATGAGCTGTCGGCCCTACACACTATCGCTCAGACGGTGGCAGGGACGACCGACCTGCCAGGCGTCCTGGAGGCGGCCGCAGAGACTGTGATCGGCTTGTTCGACGTTCGCGTCGCCTTCATCATGACCCTGGGTGTCGAGAGCTTGGAGTTGCAGATCGTGGCTGGGTCTGAGAGGGACTCGGGCCCCTTCCCCGAAATGCCTCCGGCGCCGAGACTGGACAAGATGCCGAATGTTCGCAGGTTGCTCGCGACAGGCCGGTCTGTCACGGTCGCTGACGTGCAAGCCCTGCCGCTGTCACCCGACCTGCTCACCTTCTTCAGCGATCTGGGCCTTCACGCCTTCCTGCTCATCCCCCTCAAGGCACGCGGCGAGGTCACGGGTCTGTTCGCCGTGGGGTCCGATCAGGCCGGCCGCGTTTTCACTCCTGGCGAGGCTAACTTGGCTGAGACGATCGCGGTTGATATCGCAGCGACCATCGAGAACGCGCGATTGGCCGAGGAGTCTCGGGCTGCGGCGGTCGACGCCGAGCGACAGCGGCTCGCGCGCGAATTGCACGACTCGGTCACTCAATCGCTCTATAGCCTGACCCTACTGAGCAATGGCTGGGGCACGATGGCCGAGCAAGGCCGGCTGGAGGACCCCGCCGCGTCCTTCCACCATCTGGGTGAGGTCGGACAACAGGCGCTGAAGGAGATGCGTCTGCTGATCCACCAGCTTCGGCCTCCCATCTTGGACGAGGTGGGCTTGGTGGGCGCTTTGCAGCAGCGGTTGGACGCCGTCGAACAGCGATCGAGCGTCGACGCGCGCATGATCACGCTTGGGGCGCTCGAGGGCGTGCCGCATTCGATTGAGGAGCAGCTCTTCCACATCGCCCAGGAGGCGCTCAACAATGTCCTGCGACACGCGAACGCCTCGGAGGTGATCGTCCGGCTCCGGGCCGCCGAGGAGCGTGTCGAGCTGTGCGTCGAGGACAACGGCGCCGGTTTCGACCCGAGCGCCGCGACCGCAGGGATGGGGTTGGCCAACATCCGCGAACGCGCGATGGCCATCGGCGGCGACGTGACCATCACCTCGGATCCTGCCCGCGGCACGACCCTCGTCGTCACAGTCGGCTCCAAAGCATCCGCAGATTGCGCAGATTGCGCAGATTGAGCAGAGGGCATCGAAGATATCACGCAAAGAATCCGCAGATTGCGCTGGGGATCTCACGCAAAGGCGCGAAGCCGCCAAGGAAATCAGATTATTCTTTCGTCTTTGCGCCTTCGCGTGAGAGATAGGGCTGTTCAAGTGACAGAAAACCAGATTGCCACGCAGATCGTTGACGCCGCATTCAGGATCCACGTTGCGCTCGGGCCTGGCCTGCTCGAGTCAGCATACGAGGCCCTCCTGACCCACGAACTGCAGAAGCGGGGGCTGCGAGTGACGCGCCAGGAGCCCATCCCGATCGTCTACGAAGGCGTTCACCTTGAGGTCGGGTATCGAGCCGACTTGATCGTCGAAGACAAGGTGATTGTCGAAATCAAGTCAGTCGAGAGGCTGGCACGCGTGCACGTGAAACAGCTTCTCACCTATCTGAAGTTGGCGGACAAGCGCTTGGGGCTAGTGATCAACTTTGGGGAGGAACTGATCAAGAATGGCATCAGGCGAGTGGTCAACGGACTCGAGGAGTAGTCAGCAAAGCGCAAGGCGAGGGCGACGGCACGATCGGTTGGTTTCCTTGCGAACAATCTGTGAAATCTGCGGAATCTGCGGATGGATCCCTGCGGTTTGGCGCGAGGAATGACAGGAATGACGGAGACAATACGAGTCCTGATCGCTGACGACCACCCGATTGTGCGGCAGGGTTTGGGCGTCGTGCTGGCCGCTCAGGCGGATATGGAGTTGGTGGGCGAAGCCACCAACGGCGAGGAGGCAGTGCGTCTCGCCCTCAGCACGCGGCCCGACGTCATCATCATGGACCTGCAGATGCCGGTCACGGACGGGCTGACGGCCGTCGGCGAGCTCGCCGAGGCCCGCCTGGACGCGCAGATCTTGGTCCTCACAAGCTTCCCCGACGATGACAGCGTCTTCACCGCTATCAAGGCGGGCGCGATGGGCTTCCTGCTCAAGGACTCTCCACCCGAGCAGCTCCTCGACGCCATTCGCACGGTCCATCGCGGAGAGTGCGCCCTGCACCCGACCGTTGCTCGGAAGCTGGTTCACGAGATCAGATGCCCTTCGCACCTGCCGCTGGCGGAGGACCCGCTCACGGGTCGCGAGCTGGATGTGCTGCAGTGCCTGGCCCAGGGGCTATCAAACCGCGAGATTGCCCGCGAGCTAAGCATCTCCGTCCGCACGGTTACCACCCACGTGGGCAACATCCTGTCCAAGCTGCATCTGGCCAACCGCACCCAGGCCGCGCTCTACGCCCTGGAGCAGGGGGTCGCCAGACCTCCGCGCCCGCAGTCGCATTCGTAGCCTTCCTCGGCTCCTCTTGGCGGCTAGCAGGAGGACAGCCAGTCTCGGGCGCTCGCTGATTCGCTGATTCGCTGACTCGCTGCGCTTGCGTCCGAGTGCGCTTTGTGGGATACTGCGCGTCTGCGGCGCCAGTACCGCTTCGAGCGAGAGTGGCCCGTGGGAGCACCCGCGTACGACGGCGGGCAGAGAAAGGAGGCCGCAATGTCACGCATCCGCACCAGGCACATCCTGAGGGCGAACCGCAAGGCCACTACGGGAAGCGCGGGCCGGTACCTCCCCCTGATACTGATTACACTTATCTTGGCCCTGACGGCGGCCTGCGCGGCGCCGGCGGACGATACCCCGGCAGAACCCACGGCGGCGCCAACTTCGCTACCGGAGCCTACGACCGAATCCCCGCCGGAGCCTGAAGTCGAGCCAGAGGCCGACGTGGACGCGATATGGGCGCGCATCCAGGACGAGGGGCGCATCGTCGTCGGCACCTCGGCCGACTATCCTCCCTTCGCCTACTATCCGCCCGGGGCGACCGTCGAGTGCAGCGACCTTCCGGTGGCGGGCTTCGACATTGGCCTGATGCGCGAGCTGGCGAGGCGGATGGGGGTCCAGGTCGAGTTTCGCGACTTCGTCTTCGATGGCTTGCTTCCCGCCGTGCAGGTCGAGCAGATTGACGTGGCGATTGGCGCGATCTCCGTGACGCCCGGCCGCGAGGCTGTCGTTCGTTTCAGCGACATCTACTACGTCGGCGAGGACGCTGTGATCGCACTCGCAGACTCGGAGGTGCCGGTCGGATCGATAGTGGACCTGGTCGGTCACAAGGTAGCGGTACAGACGGGCAGCGTCCACAATACCTGGCTCCAACTGGGCCTCGTCGACACAGGCGAGATGCCAGCCAGCGACCTGGTCACCTTCGCGGAGGCGCAGGACGCGCTCAATCTGTTGACCTCTGGGCAGGCCGAATTCGTCGTGATGGACTACCTGCCGGCCGAGGAGTTCATCAAGCAGGGTGACTTCAAGATCGTGGCGCACGGCCTCAACCGGCAACTGTACGGCATCGCAGTGCCAATGAAGGCGACGACGCTCGTGTGGGAGATCAACAAGGCGCTGGCGCAGCTCCAGGAGGATGGCAAGATCGAGGCGCTGGCCGTCGAGCACCTCGGCCTGGCCCCTGGGGATATGATGCCCGCGCCGACGCCTGGGGCTGAGCCACCGGAAGAGGCCGGGGAAGCCCCGGACGAAGAGCCTTCAGCGGAGGGCTGCATCAACAGCATGGCCCTGGTGGAGGAATTGAGCGACGGCGCTGCGCAACTGAGCCCTGGCGAGTCCTTCGTTCGGACCTTCCGCGTACGCAACACGGGAACCTGTGACTGGGATGACACGTACGTCATCGACTACGGCGGGGGGAACGTGGACGCCGCCCGTATGGGAGGCGCACCCATCACGATCGCCGTAGTGGTTCCGGCC
>JAUVSX010000039.1 GCA_030596915.1 Chloroflexota bacterium
CAAGACGATCAATGGCCCAGCGACCGCCACTCGCGAGGAGGTGGGGAGGGCTTTCCTGCTGGCGTGGGAACTGGGATGCAAGGGCCTGACTGTGTATGTCACGGGTTCCCGCGAGAAGGTGGTGCTGGAGACTCGGGAGACGCAGATGACCAAGGGTCTGCCACGGGCGGCTCGCACAACTATGACTGTGCGTCCTCGACCCCAGACTCTGAATGGTCACACCTATCGGCTGGCAACTCCGCTTGGAACCGCTTACATCACGATGAACTGCAATGGGGATGGAGAGCCTTTCGAGGTGTTTCTGAACGTAGGTAAGGCGGGATCCGATACGGCGGCTGTGGCGGAGGCCATCGGGCGGTTGATCTCGCTCATCCTCCGCATCCCGTCCCCGCTCTCCTCGACACGCAGGCTTACTCAGGTTGTGAGGCAGTTGAAGGGCATTGGCGGCGGCAGAGCGCTGGGATTCGGCCGGGACAGGGTCCGAAGTCTTCCGGATGGCGTCGCTCAGGTACTGGCTGAGCACCTCGGGATGATCCAGGCGATGGAGGATGACGGCTCGTCCGAGCAGCTCAGGCTCTTCCCTGCGGGCGACCTATGTCCCGACTGCGGGCACGCTGCTCTGGTCGACGAGGAGGGCTGTCGACACTGCTACGCATGTGGCTTCAGCGAGTGCTGAAGCCGGCGGACAATCTGAGCTATCGACGGGGCTGACCTGCTGGTGAGCTTGTAGCTCACAAGGCACAAACTAGAAGAGACCGAAGACGAGACCACGGTATCCCTTCCGTGGTCTCGTCTGTTGTGTTCCTTCGAGTGCGCTTGCCGCAGAGCTCCCTCTACTTCCCGGCAACCTCGGCCCAATCGGCCAAGAAGCGCTCCAAGCCAGCGTCGGTGAAGGGGCTGCGGGCTATCTTCTGCAGAACGGGGTACGGCATCGTGATGATGTCGACTCCAGCCAAGAGGGAATCGGTGACGTGCAGTGTGTGACGAATGCTTGCCGCAAGAACAGCACAATCGAAGCCGTAGTTGTCGAAGATCGCGCGCGTCTGCCGGACCACTTCCATGCCATCGAGTCCGGCATCGTCAATCCGTCCCACGAAGATCGAGGCGAAGCTGGCTCCCGCGCGCGCCACCAGGTACGCCTGCGTGGGGGAGAAGATCAGCGTGGCGTTGATGCGTCCATTAGGCCAGGAGGAGATTTCCTGCATTGCCTTGATCCCGTCCACCGTTGTCGGGATCTTGACGTAGACGTTGTCGGCCCAAGAGAGGATGTCGCGTGCCTCCGTGATCATCCCTGCCGTGTCGGTGCTCACGACCTCGGCGCTGACTGGGCCGGGGACCATATCTACGATCTTCATCGTATTCGCCTTGAGATCCGCGGTTCCCGCGCGCATCATCAGCGTGGGGTTGGTCGTCACGCCGTCTAGAACGCCCCACTCCGCGACCTCACGAATCTCATCTAGCTTCGCTGTGTCGAGAAATATCTTTGTCATTGCTGCCTCCGTGTTTGCAGTGATCCACGTCCGAGACGGGTCTATGCGGGCCGACCTCGCCGGGGCCGCCGACGATGCTATCGCCGCAGCGAGCTGCCGAGCAGGTCTGCATAGCTCATCGGCCGCCGAGCCCTACCCGCTCGCGCGGCCCAGAGTGTACCATACGTCGGTGTGGGGACAAGCCTGCCAGGCCGGGTCCGCAAAGGCGTTGCGTCGATCCGGCGGACGGTGCGGCGTAGCCTTGTACGGCGATGCGCCTGCGGTATAATCGCGGGCGCCTCGCAGCGACGACGGACCAGGCGACCGCGCGGTCTTGGACAGCCTGGGCACTGGCTGTCTTGAGGCACGAGGTCCGGGGGTGAGCCGATGGCGCCAATAAGGGCGGCCGTAGTGACGGTCAGCGATATGGGATACGCGGGAGAGCGCGAGGACATCAGTGGGCCGCTGGTCGCGAGCACGCTGCGCGACATGGGCTGTGAGGTGCTCGTGGCGACCATCGTTCCCGACGAGCGGGAAGTGATCGAGAAGGTTCTGCTCAAGCTCGCACACGTCTCGGGTGTCGATCTAGTAGTGACGACTGGCGGAACCGGACCGACTCCCCGCGACGTTACACCAGAGGCGACAGAGGCGGTCATCGAACGGAGGATGCCGGGCCTTGCCGAGGTACTCCGATCCGAGGGGTATCGTAAGACGCCGATGGCTGTTATCTCGCGAGGGGTGGCCGGTATCTGCGGCCGGACTCTCATCGTGAACCTCCCCGGGAGCCCCAAGGCTGTGCGCGAAGGTATGGCCGTTCTTGTGCCTATCTTGCCTCACGCCATCAGAATGCTGCGCGGAGTGGACACTGAGCACCCCGCCGCCGTCGGCGCGGAGGCGCTCAATGGATGATCGGCGTCGCGATGTGCTGAGTGTCGAGCAGGCACTATCGCGCATCCTTGCGGCGGTCCACGTCCTCGACACTGAACGGGTTCCTCTGTTGGACGCTGTCGGGCGCGTGCTGTCAGCGCTGGTGACTGCGGATCGCGACATTCCGCCCGCGGCCAACTCAGCTATGGACGGCTTCGCTGTGCAGGGAGCCGACGTGACCAAAGCCAACCCTGTCAGGCTGAGGCTGGTCGGGGAGGTGTCAGCCGGTCATCCGAGCGGTCTAGCTATCGGCTCCGGTCAGGCTGCGCGCATCATGACGGGCGCCCCCATCCCATCCGGAGCCGATACGGTGGTTCGCTTCGAGGACACTCGGACCGACGGAGGGTGGATCGAGATTCTTACAGCTCCCCGAGTCGGCGCGAATGTTCGAGCGGCTGGCGAGGATGTGCGCGCTGGTCAGGCTGTCCTGTATCCCGGGAAGGTCCTGCGGCCGCAGGAGATTGGCATGCTTGCGGCCCTGGGCTGCGCGAATGTTCTTGTGGTCCGCACGCCGCGCGTGGCCGTTCTTCCCACCGGCGATGAGGTCGTGGCGCTTGACCAGGTTCCGGGCCCGGGGCAGATCCGCGACGCGAACTCGTACACGATAGCCGCCCAGGTGCAGCGCTACGGTGGCGTGCCCTTCGTTCTGGATGTCGCCCGGGACGAGGAAGCCTTGATCCGTCAGGGCGTGCGTGAGGCAATCGATCGCGGCGCTGATCTCGTGATCACCTCTGGCGGTGTCTCAATCGGCGACTTCGACCTCGTGAAGCAGGTGCTCGCGTCTGAAGGCGAAATGCACTTCTGGTCGCTGAACATGAAACCTGGGCGACCGATGGCCTTCGGTGTCGTCGCCGGCGTGCCGTTGTTGGGGCTTCCTGGGAACCCCGTTGCCGCGATGATTAGCACAGAGCTCTTCGCCAGGCCGGCGCTTCTGAAGATGCAGGGGCACAATGACTGGGCGATGCGCAAGGTTCAGGCGCGCATCACTCAGTCTATCAGGCGCAAGGATCGCCGCCGGCACTATCTGCGCGTCCAACTTCACGAGACTGCTGCCGGCTATGATGCTCGACTGACAGGTGATCAGGGGTCAGGGATACTCAATTCGCTTGTCCAGGCAGATGGCCTTGCCGTCATCCGTGAGGAGCACGACCACCTTCCTGCCGGTGCATTGGTAGAGGTGATCCTGCTGGAGTGACGCCGGTTCGACATCGATTCTCGCTGGCAGGCCGGATCCGCCCGATCAGTCTGAGGGCCTTAGGTGCGCTGGCCTCTTCTCCGCAGTCAGCACCTGGTAACGGGCGTCGGCGGCTACTTGCGCGACGTTGCCAAAGACGTCGCGCACCAGCGTGGCGTAGCTGAGATGGCGGTTCGCGACCAGGAACAGGTGGCCTCCGGGGCCTAGCACGCGCGCCGCGTCGCGCACGAACTGGTGGGCCACGTCGAACTCCACACCCAACCCGCGGTGGAAAGGCGGGTTGGTCACCACCACATCGAATTCCCGATCGTACACCGCCGAGGCGCAGTCGGAGCTGATCACCTCGGAGTTCTCGACGCCGTTCGCCGCCAGTGTGAGCCGGGCCGACTCGGCAGCACGAGCGTCCGCGTCGACGAGCGCAACGTGCCCCAACGGAGCGCGTCGAGCGGCCGCGAGCCCGGCCAGTCCTGTGCCGCAACCCAGATCGAGGACGTGATCACCAGGATCGATGCGCATTGCCTGTACCAAGGCCGCCGTACCATCATCGAGTCGGTCCCAGGCGAAGACGCCTGGCTTGCTGACCAACCTCGTCTCAATACCATCGCAGATTACCGTGCGCGAAGCGTAGCTGGGCGGGGAGGGCTTGATCGAGAGCCCGGCGGGTCGAACCGCCATTGCGACGTGGTAGCCTTTCTTCTGACGGATAACGCCACATCGGCCCAGCAGCTCACGGGTGTACTTGATCGCTCCCTTCACCCCAGACCGCGTGCTGGCGACGAAGTAGAACCGGCCACCGGGGCGTAGGACCCGGGCCGCTCCTTCGATCAGCTCCTCCTGAACGGCGCGGCCCCGCGGCAGGTGGCTGAGTACCACATCGAAAGTCGACGGGCGCAGACGCTGTACGCCATCGGCGAGTTGGATTTCGGCGTGCGAGAAGCCGTTGGCGGCTACAGTGCGTTCCGCGCAGGAGACAGCAGGCAGGCTGCAGTCAATCAGCGTGATGCAAGCCTCGGGGCAGAGTCGCGCCGCCACAGACCCGATGACGCCGGTGCCACAACCCAGGTCAAGGATGGCGTCGTTCGTCTCGACCTCAATGACCTCCAGGAGCGCCGAGCTCCCCGGGTTAAGCTGGTTCCAAGACCAAACACCCGGCTTGCCGATGACCAGAATGTCGGAGCCAGGAGCCTCGACGAGGAACTTGGTGACCGCGTAGTAGTTGTCCACGCGGGATGTCGACCTCGGCTAGAATGCTACGAGGTCGGCGACTGCGACCGGGCGGCCAGTTCTCATCGAGATGTTTGCCGCGATGCCCGTGAGGATCGATATCGCGCCGTCAATGTGGGTCGCCGCGCGCCCGAACGGATCGGCCTGGGGCTGTCCGAATATGTCCTCTAACATCACGAGATCGCCTCCGCCGTGCCCACCAGAAGCCACTGCGATCTCGACATCGTACGGCTGCTCGTGCAAAGGGAAAACCGTGATGCGCCTGGTCATCGCGACGCCCTCGGCGGACGACTGGCCCGCGGCGTTGATGTATGAACCCTCGACGACAAGCACCTGAATGCGTCCCCTGCTACCGTTCAGAGCAACCCTGAAGCCCTCCCACGGCATGTAAGCGTTCAGCGAGTAGCTCATGATCGCGCCGGTCCGGTACCGTACCAACAGTCCCATCGTGTCCTCGATGCTGATGCCGTCTCCGAACACACTCTGGTCTCTGTAGTAGCCATCTTCGTGTTCAGCATCGAGGTAGAGAGCCTTCAGATCAGGGAACAGCTCCAGATGAAGCGCGAACGGATCATCCTTCGCGTGCTCACTCCCATGCGCCCTGCTGTAGCACTTCGTGATTCCCCGCCTTTCCGCGTTCGCTCGTCCGTAGAAGTTGAGATCTCCCATCGCGAACACGAGCTCTGGACGCGTGCCCAGCCAGAAGTTAATCAAGTCGAAGTGGTGGGTCGCCTTGTGGACGAGGAGGCCCCCGCTGTTTCGCTTGTCTCGGTGCCACCGGCGGAAGTAGTCTGCGCCGTGACGGGTATCCAGCAGCCACTCGAAATGGACCGAGTAGATCTCCCCGATGAGGTCGTTCATTAGGAGCTCCCGCACCTTGGTACTGTGCGGCGCGTACCGGTAGTTGAACGTGACACGCAACTGGCGCCCTGTGCTCTTGATTGTATCGAAGATGGCCTGGCATTTGACCTCGTCGATGGTCATGGGCTTCTCGGTGATCACGTCACAGCCCAACTCCATCGAGCGGATGATGTAGGTATGGTGTGTCCGGTCGATCGAGGTGACGATCACCACGTCGGGCTTCTGCTCCGTGATCATCCGGTCGAACTCGTCGATCCCGTACGTCGCCACCGGCTGGGCTCCCAACGTCCCGAGTACGTCATTGGCGCGGCCCATCCGCGTCCTGTTTGTGTCACAGAATCCGGTTAGTTCCGCAGTCTCCGCATAGACTGTTGCGAGGGCCTCGTAGTACATGCGCGCCCTTCCACCCAGACCGACGATCGCGTATCGCTTCCTCACCTTGTCTCCTTTCCCGGCGTTGCGATCCTGCAGCCCTTCAACCTGAGTCGTTGCTCAAGTCTGGTCCTCGGAGGTCGTACGCCGAGTTGGCATTAGCCCCGTGGACTGGCGCCGCCGGTCTGTTCCCCCCATATTCGATATCGAAGCTGGTGCGGGAGACCACCAGCGCCGAGGGCGTAAGCCTACGGCCGCGCTAGTGCGAGTAGTCGTAGCAACTGCCCCCAATGAATTCCCGCAGAATCGAATCAGGCGGTATTGGTGACTCGTCCGAGACAGGGACCACCGACTCGAGCAGCTCGTGCACGCGCTCGGCCCTGCCAAGCGCGTCCTGACGGCGCGGGTCGCCGCGGTACAACTCGGTCCACTTGGCAAAGCTGTCGAAGAGTCTGGACCGCATGACCGGAAGCTCGTACGGGAGGCCGCTGTTCACCACGTAGTCCGCTGTGCCGATGTACGGGATGATGTTTCGCATCTCGCTGCTACGAACGTAGTGCCAGTGCTCAAGCGTCTGGCGAGGAGCATAGGCCCGGTGTGACGCATCGCGCACCATTCGGCGCATCAGTCGCAGGTCTGTCCAGCGCACATATCTGTCGCCAGGCCCTTTCATCTGCAGGAGCGGTTCGATGTAGAGCCTGAACTTCAGCTCGTCGTCGACCTCGCGCGTCATGTCGGGAAACAGGCCGTGGAGGCTGTCAATCAGGATGACGTCCTGGGGGCCCAGCCTCATTGCCGTGTGATCTCCGTGTCGAATGCCCGTCTTGAAATCGTAGAACGGGAGCGCAACGCTTTCGCCATTGAGCAGGCGGACCAGATGATCGTTGATGAGTGCCAGGTCGAGGGCCTGCGGCGTCTCAAAGTCGTAGTCGCCGAACTCGTCCTTGGGATGTAGCTCCAGGTCGAAGAAGTAGTTGTCCACGGTAAGCGGTACCAGGCGCAGGCCTCGTCTTTCGAGCAGGTGACTGAGCTTGACCGTGGTCGTTGTCTTGCCTGATGGAGAAGGCCCCGCAATGATGACCAGCCTCACTGTGGGGTCTCGAGCCGTGAGGACGTCGGCGGCAATCGTTATGTCCTCGTTGTAGGCGCGGTCCGCCTCGCGGACGATTCCCGGGAACTCTCCGCGTACGATGCGAGCGTTCAGTTGCTCTACGGTGTGCACGTCGTGTTCGACAGCCCAGTTGAGTACATCCCATAGTTTGTGCCAGGGGATGTTCGGTGAGGGTCGCGTCGAGCGCTCGGCCCGCCTCAGTCGACGGCGGGCCCGGTCATCTCGGTAGAGTATGAAGGCCTTGGCTGTGCGGGCGTGGCCATTCTCGATCAGAACCTTCTCCACAATGTCTTGAATCTCTTCAACGGTCGGTATGTGCTCCGCGGGTGTCGTCTTCTCAAGAGCCGCAACCACCTCGTCAGCAAGGCTCTCGGCTGTGGCGCGGTCACGCCCTCCTACGGCAACCGCGGCCCGGTAGATGGCGTTGGTGATGCGATCCTTCCGGAACGGCACCACGGCCCCTGTTCTCTTCACCACCTGATTGATCTTGGGCATCGTAGCATCCCTCCCGAGCTCGGCTCACGTCTGGCTAGGCTATGCGCGGCGCTGGCGCTCAACCGCGCTGCTGATCGCGGATCCCTCCGGTTGAGGGCTCCGCCAGGGCATGGAGGTGGCTGGTATCGTTCAGCAGAATGAGCGTCTTAAGCCCGTCGTCGCCGATCGAGAACACGTTCACGGCGCATGGTTCCTGTCCTATCCGCCAGAAACTGTCGTTCCCGAGACCCAGCACAGCACATAGTAGGACGCGGTTGACGACTGTGTGGCCAACCATCGCGACGTTCTGTCCCCTATGGCGGGACCATATCTGATCAACGCCGGACGTGACTCGCACACGCACGTCCTCAAGGCTCTCGCCTCCGGGAAAACGGACCGTCTGGGGTGCCTCCTGCCAGGCCTTGTGGAGATCGGGGTAGCGTGCCTGTGCTTCGGGAAAGGAGAGCCCCTGCCAGTCGCCGAAGTTGAGATCGAGCATGGCGTCGAACGGCCGCGCCTGCAAGTCCTGGGCGCAGGATACAGCCTGAGCCGTCTGCATCGCACGGCGGAGAGGGCTGGAGTAGACTGCGGTCACCGGCCAGCGTGCGCTCAGGTATTGGGCCGTGAGCTGTGCCTGCGCCAATCCCGTCTCATCAAGCTCGGGATCAAGCTGGCCTCGGATGCGGTCCTCACGATTGAGGATGGTCTGGCCGTGGCGAATCAGCACGATTCGTGTCATGCGGCCGTATCCTGCTTCAGTCGTACCAGCATTCGGGAAGCACTTCGTGCTCAGCCGTGAGTAGCTCGGAGATGATGGCGTCCGCGTCACCAACCGAGGCGACGAGCGGGTCCGTGAGCATCGCCCGTCGCAGCAGAACGCGGTCGCAGGTCGCAACCGCTTCGGCTGTCAGCTCGTGGGTGTCCAGCACTGCCTCCTGGAGGCCACGGAGCCCGCGAGGCATTGCTCCGACAGGGCGTGGCCGTGGCCCTTTGACATCTATGTCGCAGAGAAGCTCGAGAAAGGCATCGTCAGCCATGTTCGTTACCGCACCGTCGTTGCAAGTGTTGAGGTAGAATGGCTTGCCTAGCCTTCCTACCATAGTCTCTATGACATCCGTGGCGGCGTCTGGGCCGAACATGTCAGAGAACTCGCCAATCGGGATCTCGCCGGTGACGAAGTCGTCAACCTGTTCCCACATGGCGTTGTGCATCAGGTAGCGGGGGTCGGGATCCCAAATCGGTGGCGCTGGGATGTCCTCGGACGCCCTGCCTCGCCCCTGCCAGAATCGGACGTACTCTTTGGTGTGGGCGATGCAAGCCGGCAGGTACCCGAATGCCTGGTATAGTTGGGTCCCAATCGCGTTGTTGTATGCTATCTTGCTGCCCACGTTAGCGAGTCCGGTTTCAGCAAGCGCGTCGTGACGCATAGCCTCAGCGATTGCAGGCACGACGTCCCGGCCGTCGTAGCTGGCATTGAGTATCCACGTGAAGTGGTTCACGCCAGCGATTCGCAGATCGAAGGTCGCATCAACCTCGTCGGTGTATTCCTCGATGGTGCGGATGATTCCCGCCTGCATTGCGTACCGACGCTTCACGTGCGGCATAGGGAGGCCGTCGCAGAGGGCCAAGCTTCTCACGTCCGGCGCGTAGCGTCTGAGCCCGATCCCCATCACAGAAGTCGGGTTCACGTAGTTGATCACCCATGCGTCGGGGCACATGCGAGCGACGTCTCGTGCGCAGGCCAGGATCTCGGGGAGCTCACGCATCGCCCTGAAGATGCCGCCTGGACCAATCGTATCGCCGGAGCACATACGGACCCCGTGTTTCTCCGAGATTTCGCAGTCGATCCCGCGGAACATCGCGGATCGGTCGGCGAAGCTCAGCACTACGAAATCGGCTCCCGTCAAGACGTCCGTGCGCTCGGTTGAGGCCTCGAGCGCAAGTGGCTGTCCACTGTCCGCGATCACCAACTCGGCCAGGCTCGCCATCTTGCTGAGCCTCTCGGCGTCCGTGTCGACGAGCGCGAGGGTGCCGTGGTTCAGATGCGGGGAGTGTACCATTTGCCAGATCGCCTGCCGGCCGAAGAACAGGCTGCCGGCCCCGACGATGACGACCTTGGGCGATTGCGTCTCAGTCCTGGGCATAGTCAGTCCTTTGTGGTGGCGGAGCAACCGGGCACGGCGCACGCTGTGCCGGCGACCATTGATGTCGCCGCCTCACCGTTCCCTGGTCCGCGGGCGCACCGGGTGGGCTATTCTCGATCGCAGATCTCGAAAGCCTGCCGGAGGGCCTCGATTATGTCACCCTTTGGCGCGAATTCGTGACCAACGTAAAGGTCGTAGTCTGTTGCGGCGATTGCCCCGCACACGCCAGCGTAGTTGAGCTCCTGCTCGTCGTCCATGTCCTGGCGTCCGGGGTTGCCTGCCGTATGGAAGTGTCCGATCCATCCGATATTCTCTCGGATGGTGCGGATGACGTCGCCCTCCATAATCTGCATGTGGTAGATGTCGTAGAGCAGCTTGACCCGTGGGCTGTTGACCTTCTCACAGACGGCCACGCCCCAGGCCGTGTGGTCGCACTGGTAGCCCGCGTGGTTGATCTTGGAGTTGAGCAGCTCGAGGTTGAGGTTGATCCCTTTGAGTTCAGCGTACGGGGCGACGCGGCGCAGGCCGTCGGCGACTGCATCGATCGCCTCAAGCTCGCCCACGTGGGGCTGCCGGTTGCCGCTCATGCAGATTAATCCCGGGATGCCGTGATGCGCGGCGATGTCGATCGAGTCCCGCAGCTCTGCCTCCAGACGGTCGTGATTGGCACGGTTGTTGAGACCCTCGGCCAGCCCGGAGTGCCCCGACATGCTGGCTATGGCAAGCCCGTGCCTGTCGGCAAGCCTCACGACCTCCCCAAAGTCATCCCCTCGCGCCCACAGCTCAATTGCAGGGTACCCGATATCTGCGACGGCCTCGAAGAGCGCGCCGAGGTCCGTGATCCTCGACCTGAAGATCGGAAAGCAGACCGATTGATTGATGCGCATGTGGACAGGCCTCCTACCGCTGGTCTCAGACTAGCTAGCTTCCGATGACGACGATCTCACCTGTCTCCATCGACTCGTTGGCGGCGCACGCGATGGCCGTTGCTTTCAGGCCGTCTTCATAGGTCGCGAGAATCCCCCGGTTCTCACCCGCCCTGACGGAATCCACGAAGGCTCGGTCCTCCTTGGCGAAGATGTCGTCCTCGCCGGGTATCGATATGTGCTCCCCGCCCGGCAGATCGATCTCAACGTTGTGCTCCCACCCGGTGAACACCGCCTTCATATCCGTCGCCCACAGCGTCAGCGACACGCCACCACCAACAGACGTGCTGACGGAGCTGTACAGCGTGGCAACGGCGCCGTTTGCGAACGTGAGTTGAACCATCGAGGCGTCCTCCATCGTGAAGAAGTCCGGACGTTCCTTGCGATCGACAACGGCTGTTGCGTAGACGCTGGCGACGTCGCCGTATAGATAGCGGGCGAGGTCAGTAGTGTGGGTTGTCTGCTCAAGGAATTGCCCGCCGGACTTGTCCTTCTGGACCCACCACTTCCAGATGCCCTCGTACACCTTCGGGCCGCCTCCGAGCCACCCGCCGTGCATCAGTACCGGGGTCTGCGACTGAAGCAGCTCCCGGACGCGCTGCACCGACTTGCGGTAGCGTGTCATATAGCCCACTGAGGTGATCAGGCCGTGCTTCTCCACGCCCTCGGCCACCTTTGTCGCAGTTGCCAGATCGATGGCCACAGGCTTCTCGATGAAGAACGGCAGCCGGCGCTCGATCACCAGGTCCTCCGCGGGGCCGTGAGCGTATGGGGGCAGCATGATGTAGACCGCGTCCGGCTTGGCCTCGTCGAGCATCTCGCGGGCATCTGTGAAGATCCTGCCCTGCCCCCCCACCTGCTCGCGCCGTGCCCCCGCCGTCTCCGGGTTCAGGTCGCACCAGCCCGCGAATTCCACGTCGTCGAAGTTCTTGAGTCCGTGATCCAGGTGACCGCGCACGATGCCACCCGATCCGATGAAGCCGAGCTTCACTTTGTCAGCCACGTCGTCCTCCTTGTCCGAGATATGTGGATAGCGCTAGCCGAGCGCTATCTCGCGCAGATCGATAAGCGATGGATCAGTAGCACCCACTTCCAGCGTTTGCGCAGTCGATAAGTGGGTCGACTGTCTCACCAGGTAGTCCGTGCTGCGGCCAAGCGCCTCTCGGTGGCGGACGAGGATGTCCCGCGCTACCGTGTCCAGGGCGACTGGGTCAAACGACAGAATAAGCGAGTTATCCGGCTCCGGCCGGTTCC
>JAUVSX010000470.1 GCA_030596915.1 Chloroflexota bacterium
ACCGACGAGGAAGAGAGCTACACGCTGAACCTCGTGGCGACGACCGAGACGCCGCCCACCGCCACCTTTGCTGTCGATCCCGTCTCGGGCTCCTTCACGACCCAGTTCACCTTCGACGCCAGTGCCAGCGCCGACGATCAGACAGCCACCGAGGACCCGGCAGTGCGCTGGGCCCGGGCGGGGGACCGCGCGTGGGATACTGAATGGTCGCTGACCAAGACGGTAACGCACACCTTCGGACTCCCCGGCACGTATTCCGTGACCCTGGAGGTGCGGGACGAAGTTGGCCTTCGCGGCGTCGCCACGCGCCTTGTCACCGCCACTGGGCGCAGCGTGTTCTTGCCCCTCGCGCTGCGGTAGGGCGCGATCGGTGTGTGGGCAGCCGTCGCTGCGCACGCAATCAAGCAACTCCGGGCACGCCCAGCAGGAATCCCACGGCAAGGCAAGACCGAGGCACGCGCAGGTCTGCCCAACCGTCCGCGGTCAGCGTAGGCCCCCCGCAGCGCAGGGTCTCGGGCAGGCGAGGACACCCATACTCACGCGTCTCGACGCTCAGAAGACGGCCAGCGCCGCCCTACCCATCACGCCCAATAAGACGACGGACGCCGCGACCCGGTCCCTCGCTGGCTCCATCCTACACGCACGGGCTCACGTCCTTTGACGCAACCCCCGCCACGTGATAGAATGCACCCCACGCAACACACGCCAGAGGCCCGCGTATGAGCACACCGTCCCGCTACATCTACCTGGACCACTCCGCCACGACACCTGTCGACGCTCGTGTCGTCGAAGCTATGGTCCCATACTTGAGCGAACACTTCGCCAACAGCGAGTCGTCCCATACCCCGGGTCAGACGGCCGCGGCTGCCTTGGAACAAGCCCGCGGAACCGTCGCAGACGCGCTCGGGTGCCGAGCAGCCGAGGTTGTCTTCACGGGGTCAGGCACCGAGGCCAGCAACCTGGCCATCCGCGGTGTCGCCTGGTCCTCCCGCCAGAGCGGTCGCGGGGACCACATCATCACAACACCGGTTGAGCACCACGCGGTCGGGAACACCGTTGACCAGTTGCGAGACCTGTTCGGATTCCAGGTCTCGCGCGTGCCCGTCGATGAATACGGCCGTGTCGACCCGCACGACGTCGCCGCCGCAATTCGCCCAGAGACCATTCTCGTCAGCGTCATCCTTGCGAACAACGAGATCGGCACAACGCAGCCCGGAGCGGAGATCGGGCAGGTCTGTCGCCAGCGCGGCGTGGCCTTCCACACAGACGCCGTCCAGGCCGCTGGACGCATTCCGTTGCAGGTGGATGCCATCGGCGCCGATCTACTGTCCCTCTCAGCCCACAAGTTCTATGGACCCAAGGGCGTTGGGTTGCTGTACGTCCGCCACAACACCACGCTGGTGCCGGCGATCACCGGTGGCGGCCACGAGCGAGGCCGCCGCCCCGGCACCGTCAACGTCGCAGGGGCCGTGGGTTTGGCCACGGCGCTGCAGTTGGCCACGGAGGAGCGTGAGGCGGAGAGCGCTCGCTTGCGGGCGCTGCGCGACCGCTTGATTGCGGGCGTCGTGACCTCGGTGCCCGGCCGTAGGCTCACCGGCCATCCCACGGAGCGCCTGTGCCACCACGCCAGTTTCGCCTTCCGCGACATCGAAGGGGAGTCTCTTGTCGTCAACCTCGACCTGGCCAGAATCGCTGCAAGCTCTGGCGCCGCTTGCGCCGAGGGCGAACCGGAGCCCTCATTCGTGCTCACAGCGCTGGGCCTCGCGCCGGAGTGGAGTCTGGGCGCGCTTCGGCTGACGCTGGGCCGATCCAACGGCGAGGGAGACGTAGCACGCGTGCTGGAGGTGCTCCCGACCATAGTAGACCACCTGCGTGCCAACGAATGACCGGCCCGATCGGTTGAGCCAGGATTCGCCACCTGCCCACGCGCACCAGACCTTCCAGTCTTCCTGCGCGTACGGGCGATGGGGCAGCCTGTCCGACAATGAGGTACAGGTGAAAGCGCGCGTCGTCATCGGCCTGAGCGGGGGTGTAGACAGCGCCGTCGCTGCTTCGCTTATTCTCGATCAGGGCTACGATGTTGTCGGCGCGCATCTGCGCCTTTGGACCCACGAGAGTCCCGGTGACGCTAGTCCGACGGGCCGCGGCGAACCGAGCGCCTCCGACCGCGCGCGGCGTGTCGCGGATCACCTATCCATTACCCTTCGCGTCGTCGACGTTCGGTCCGCATTCAGAGATCAAGTCGTCGACTACTTCATCGCCGAGTACGCGCGGGGTTGCACGCCGAATCCGTGCGTCATCTGCAACCCCCGGATCAAGTTCGAGTCCCTGCTGGACCTGGCAGAGGAGCTTGGCGCTGCCGGAGTCGCGACAGGGCACTATGCCCGCGTGCGAGCTGACGGCGAGAGGTATCAGATACTTCGAGGGACCGATCCCCAGAAGGACCAATCGTATTTTCTGCATGCCCTCGACCAGGCACAACTGGCACGAATCATCTTTCCTGTTGGACACCTCACCAAGAAGGACGTGCGGGCCTTCGCTCGCTGCCGCGGCTTGCCGGTCGCTGCTCAATCGGAGAGCCAGGACATCTGCTTCTTGCCTGAGGGCGACTACCGCGAATTCCTTGCAGCGCAGGCCCCGCACGTGTTCTGCCCCGGGGACATCCTCGACCGCTCGGGCAGCGTTATCGGCGAGCACGGGGGTCTACCCGCCTTCACTATCGGCCAACGCAAGGGGCTTGGAATCGCATTCCACGAGCCCCTGTACGTGCTTGAGATCGACCCATCCACTAATTCGCTGACCGTTGGGCCGGCGAGCGAGTTGAAGCGCGACGAGTGCACGCTGGACCGCGTGCGCTATATCAGCGGAGAGTCTCCGGCGACGACATTCGAGGCCGAAGCCCAGATCCGCTACCGTGCACGGCCAGTCCCGGTGATCGTCTATCCTGCGCGGGAGGCGGGTGCCAGGGTCGAGTTCTCCTCCCCTCAGCGATCGATCACGCCTGGGCAGTTCCTCGTGCTGTACGATGGGGAGCGAGTCCTGGGCGGCGGGGCGATCAGCGCCCTGTAGCGCGTATCAGACCGTCGCCCCCACTGGCCCATCACACGGCGGCGCGAGCTGAGGCATTTGTAGATTGTAGCGAGACGTGTCCAACACCTTTCCGCCATCCCCATTCGAACTCGAAAGACGGGTGGAGCTGTAGAAGACGGCTTGAGGCGGCGAGGTCGG
>JAUVSX010000432.1 GCA_030596915.1 Chloroflexota bacterium
GAAGCCCAGGTCCCCTCCGAAGAGCATCTCGTAGTATCGCGCCGTCTGTGGGTACCGCTCGGGCCAGCGTGCCAGCGTCCCATACCCGCGCCGGCTCGCAATCACTACGTAGTCAGCACCCCCAAGCGTCGATGCCATCTGGTCCCACTTCTCGCCCGAGTCCTCGTCAAAGACCGGAAGCGTCTGGACATCGAAATGCTCCGGTCCGGTAGGCAGTGGGTGATCCCACTCTTCGACCGCCACCGTTGACCCCAGGGTGGCGTGATCGGAGAACCAGTGCGAGGCCGCTGCCCATGGGTGCGACTCCCGGTACAGGTTGACGAACGCGCAGCACCGCAGTAGGGCGGCCCCGAGCACAAGCAACGCCGGGAGCGCTCTCAAGCCGGTCGCGACACCCTTACACAGCCCAGACGCACGCCTGCCCTTCCCAGGGCCATCGTCAATCGTCCTCGCGCCTCGCGAACCAACAAGGAGCGCTCCCGCATACAGGGCGAGCACTGGCGTCACGGGAAGCAGGTAGCGAGGGAACTTGGCGTACAGCGCGCCGACGAACGCCAGGTACGGCAGTGTCCACGACAGCAGCACCAGCTCCGGCCGGCTCGCAGTCCTCCGGAACAGTCGATATGCTTCGTACGCCAGGCCCCCAATGCCCGCAAGCCCCGCCAGCCACCCCGTGCCCCAGCGCAAGAGTTGCATTGCTTGATAAACGTACGGCCACGTGCCGTGGAACTGGCGCGTGTACGGTACGTCGATGGACCCACGCGCAATCGCTGCCTGGAACGTCACGTTGCGCCAGAACGTGGGGAATGATGCAACCGCGAATGGGTTAGTGAGCGCAAAGGCTCCGAGAGCCGCTCCGCCGCACGCCAGCCTGAGCAGCCAGCGCCTTCGCTCGTCGCTACCGGACAACAGGCAAGCTACGCCAAGCGGCAGAGCGAGTAGCAGCGCCGCGCCCTTGCTACCGACAGCCAGACCCGCCAGGGCGCCCGCGAGCAGACCGTCCGTCGTGCGGCCGTTCTCAGCAAGTCGCGTCGCAAAGAGCAGCGCGGCCACGACAAAGGGCACAAGCAGCGCCTCTGCTGTGTAGAAGTGGTCCTGCTGGACGTGCACGACAGCCAACCCAACCAGGGCGCCACCCAGCAGGCCCACTCGCCAGCCGAAGACCTGCCAGCCCAGAGCGACCGTGAGCCCGACCGTCACCAGGCCCAGCAGCGCCGCCAGCACTCTGCACACAAGCAGCGAGTCCACGTTGCGGGCAAGCCCGATTCCCAGCGCGGCCAGGTAGACCGGAAGAGGACCATAGGCGAATGAGCCATCGACCGCGAGGGGGTTCATCCGGCTGGGCCAATGCAATCCTTCCGCAACGCCGACGATGTAGCGCTCGTCCGGGTGAGCGCCCATGCCGCCATCCCAGTTTAGGCCCGTGAACCGCGTCGCAGCCGCACCGAGGACCACGACGAACAGGAGCACCCACTGAACTGCATATTTCCTCACGAGCCCATTCTATCATCGCGCTACAGCCGGACAACACGCTCCGATCAACCGGCTCCCTGGGCGGATTTCACGCCCCTCGGGCCAAGCCGACTGCAACTTCTGTGCGGGATTCGGGTTCTTGCCATCTGTACCATACGGTCATGGAGGGGGCTCGTGACGGACTCCAGCTTTCACCCTGTATTGCTCATTCTATGGTTCGGCTTGGCGGTACTGGTGTGCGTGCGCTCGTGCCGAGAGCCCGCCCCCTACGGCCGCTACGCCAGCGACGCCGAGGGGCGCTCGGTGGCGAGTAAGTGGGGCTGGGTGATTATGGAGTCGCCGACGGTGCTGGTGATGGGCGCGATGTTTCTGATTGGGGAGTACAACAACACCCCCCCGGCCTATGCCTTCCTCGCAATCTGGATGCTGCACTACATCCAGCGCACGTTCGTCTACCCCTTCCTGCGCCGCGACGAGGACAAGCGAATGCCCTGGAGCATCGTTATCTCTGGAGTCGTATTCAACGTCTTCAACGCGTATCTCAACGGCCGGTGGATCTTCCACTTCTCGGGCGGATACCCTGCAGGCTGGCTGACGGACCCACGCTTCGTGATCGGCGCCATCGTCTTCGTCGCCGGCTACGCTATCAACCGGCACGCGGACTATGTCCTACACCGGCTGCGGCGGAACGGTGAAGCTGACTACTCCATTCCCCAGGGAGGTCTCTATCGCTGGGTCTCCTGCCCCAACTACCTCGGGGAGATCATAGAGTGGACCGGCTGGGCCATCGCGACGTGGTCGTGGGCCGGCCTCGCTTTTGCCGTCTGGACCGCCGCCAATCTGGCACCCCGGGCGTGGTCCTACCATGAGTGGTATCACGAACGCTTCGCAGATTATCCAGCCGAGCGCAGGGCGCTACTGCCCCTGATATGGTGAAGTCACGGAGTAGCACGATCAGTGGCGTCAGCGACGGCGCGCGGCTTCTGTTCTCTATCGCGCAGGAGGCGTGAATGTCATGAGCGAGGAAACTCCCAGCACCGGCAAGAGCCTGGAGTACCTGATGGATCGAGCCAGGCGCATGGCCTTACGCTACGCTGAGGTAAGCGCCTATCATCTTAACCCGGATTCCCAGGTGTGGATGGGGATTGTACGAGGCATCGGGCGCCAGGCTCACACGTTCGGCTGGCCATACTGTCCCTGACAGCAGCGCACCGGCGATCCCGTGGAGGATCGCAAGTTCATCTGTCCCTGCTATCGTCATCCTGATGACATCGCCCGCGACGGCCACTGCATCTGTCACCTATTCGTCGGCGACGACTACGAACCGCAGGAGATATCGCCCCCAGTCGTCGTTGGAGACACCGACAGATGGCCTGCCATTGTCGTCTACGGGGCGTCTTGGTGTAACCACACCCTGAGGACCAGACGCTTTCTCAACCGAGAGGGCATTCCATACAGGTACGTCGACGTCGAGGAAGACGCGGGTGCGGCCGAGAGGGTCAGGCGCTGGAACAGAGGATATCTCTCCACGCCGACACTCGATGTCGGCGGCCGAATCGTCACCGAGCCGTCTGAGGAGGAGCTGGCCGCCCTGTTGCAGCCAGGCTAACGCGCCCGCCACCGAGCCAGCACACGGAAGGATCAGTCTGACGAAGCCTGCGTCCGCCCTGGACCCACTCCGCCGGGCAGGTTCGCGCGACGCACGAGCACAAGGAGCGTGAGGTCATCGGCCTGGGCGGCCCCGCCTGCAAAGGATTCGACAGAGCTAATTACGGCCGAAACGACCTGCGCGGCGCTTGCCCCGCCAGCCGCGCTTGCTTCTGCCAGTGCTGCCCGCGTCCGACTCACACCGAATGGTTGGTCGTCCTGACCGACCGCATCGCTAACACCGTCCGTGTAGAGCACAAGGGCGTCGCCACGCTCCAGCTCGATCTCGTGCTCCTCGAGTTCGATCTGATCCAACACACCCAGCGCAATTCCACGCGTTGCCAGCTCAACAACGCCACCTCGCCCGCGAGCCCAGAGCGGTCGCATATGGCCAGCGTTAGCGAACGTGAACCGGCCCGTCTCGCTCTCGAGTATCCCGTAGAGGGCAGTGACGA
>JAUVSX010000105.1 GCA_030596915.1 Chloroflexota bacterium
AGGACCCCTTCTGCCAGCCACCTGCCAAAGGTGCTCCTCGCACGTGTGTAGACGCTGCACCCGTTGCCGTCGTCCGCTTGTTCCCTGCCTTTGATGATGCGCACGATGTTGTAGGGGCTAAGCTCGTAGTACTTGTCTTGCAGGCCATGCCGCACCCGATCGTATGGCTGGCTCACGACCGCTGACAGGTCGCTGAAACGAGCTGGGTTGTAGCGCGCTCCGCGGAAAGGTCGGATTGTCGCCATAGTGTTCTCCTAGTTCTCGCTCGCTTCTGAGCGCTGCACGAACTCGATCGCGATCTTGGCGACCTCTTCCCCGACTCTCTGCTTCGCCTCAATGGTTCCCGCGCCGATGTGCGGGGAGCCGATCACTTGCGGCAGCGCCATCAGTCGCTGGCCACGATCCTGATTCTCATCCTCGAAGACGTCGAGCCCGGCGCCGGCCACCTTGCCGCTGACAATCGCCTCGTAGAGCGCCTCCTCGTCAATGATCCCGCCGCGCGCGCCGTTGACGATGAACACACCATCCTTCATCTTGGCCATCTCTGGGGCGCCGATCATGCGATGCGTCTCGGGCGTGTGGGGCACGTGCACCGAGATGAAGTCCGAGCGGGAAAGCAGTTCATCGAGCGAAACCTGGCTGGCCCCACAGACATCGCAGCTCATCCGGCGGTGGAACAGAACAACCATCCCCAGCGCAGCGGCCTTCTGGGCAACGAGGGTACCGATGCGCCCGCACCCGACCAGCCCCAGTGTCTTGCCGGCGAGATCGGCGCCCTTGCTGAGCGCCTTCTTCTCCCACCGGCCGGCCTTCATCGAGGCTGTCGCCTGCGGAATCGCTCGCGCCAGGGCGAACAGATGCCCGATCGCCAACTCAGCCACCGAGTTCGACGACGCTGCACGGGTATTTCGAACCTCGACGCCCTTCGACTCGGCGTACACGACATTGATGTTGTCAAGCCCCACGCCAGCGCGGATGATCAGCTTCAGCCTGCCTGCCTGGTCGATCAGCGCCTTGGGCACCTCCGTGCGACTGCGAACAACGATCCCGTCGTATTCTCCGATTGCTGTCTGAAGCTCCTCCGGCGCGATGTCGTCCCGAACGTCCACCTGGATCCCCGCCTCGCGCATCGCGGCGATCGCCGTTGGCGCGGGCGGATCGCACACCAGCAAACTCATAGTCCCCCCTGATATCCCCGCGTTCTTGTCGCCCGCCTATCAACGGACGACAATCCACGTGCCCGGGTCACCCCAAGCAATCAGCGGATGCCAGCTCCTTCGCATGCTAGAAGCGGACGGCCATCTCCCTCGCATGCTAGATGCGGACGCCGGTCCGCGTCCCCACGGCCCTGCGCTTCGACAGCCGACAAGCCGGAGAAGTAACCCCCTACGCCAGCCCCAGTATGTCGTCAATCTCTCCCAGCAGCCACCGGATGTCGTCCACCGTCAGATCTCCCATGTGAGCGATGCGGAAGCACTTCTCCTTGAGCTCGCCGTATCCGTTGGAGATCATCGCGCCGCGCTTGCCCAGCTCCTCGTTCAGACCTGCGACGCTGATGCCGCGCGTGTTCTCGACGTTCGTGACCGTCTCCGACAGGTAGCGCTCGTCCGAGTAGAGACCGAAATGCTCGCGCGCCCAATCCTGGACGATGGTCGCCATCTCCCTGTGCCGCTGCCAGCGGGCCTCCAACCCAGCAGCCAGAATATCATCCATCTGCTGGTTCAGCGCTTGGATCAGGCTGATCGCAGGCGTCGCAGGCGTCTGCCCCTTCTCGTACCGTTTGTCCATATCGGCGTAGGCGAAGTAATAGCCTGGATTGGGCACGAGCTTTGCGCGCTGCCGGGCCCGATCGCTGACGGCACACACTGTCAGCCCAGCGGGGAGCGCGAAGCACTTCTGCACGCCGGCCAGACACACGTCCAGGCCCCACGCATCAAACTCGATCTTCACGCCTGCCATACAGCTCACGGCATCGACCAGGACGAGAACGTCGGGGTACTTCTCGCGCACCAGAGCGGCGATCTCGGCGACCGGGTTCATCAAGCCCGTCGACGTCTCGTTCATCACCACTGTAATGGCATCGTACCCCCCCTTGGATAGCGCCTCATCCACGAGTTCAGGCGTGACCGCCTGCCCCACCGAAACTGAGATCGCGTCACACGGGACGCCGTTAGCCGCCGTGATCTGATGCCACCGCTTGGAGAATGCGCCGCACACCGTGTTCAGCATTCGCCTGGTCGAGGCCTGGCGGACCGAACGCGCCATGACGCCGGTCGAGGAGCGGGCATATAGGTAGACACGCGGCGCCGTGGAGAGCAGCTGCTGCAGCTTGGCCGTCACCGCGAGCTGCAATGCCGAGTACTCGGGCGCCCGATGGCCGATCATCGGCGCTGTCTGAGCCAACAGAATCTCATCGCGGACGTGCGTCGGACCGGGGATGAAGAGCTTCTTGTACATCGATCAGCCTCCTGGTGAGCAGTTATCGAAACCGAAGCTGGCGGCAGACGTCACAATGCTATGTCATTCTACTGCCGTCAGTACCGCGTGTCAACAGGGCTCCTGTGGCCTCAACGTACACGACCCTGGCAACCACGCGACGCCACGAAACGGACACGCCGCCCGTCTCCGCCGCCACGCCCGCATTGACGTGCACCAGGCACCTGATATACTCTGGCCCAGTTAGTTGCTCGCATCCGGCGCTACGTGCCGTCACCCGGCCCCACGCCGCCATCCCCCTCCGAACAAGACGCGGACTGTATTCGCGTGTTAGGGCAGATGGAGGCTCCACGACAGGAGATTGCGATGAAACGTGTGCTCAGCCCTAGCCTGGGCTCATCAAGCCGCGACCACACGACGGAGGCCGAGTTCCTAGGCCAGCATTTCTGGCTCAGCCGCCAGGGCACCGACGGCGACTTCGAGCGCTACATCCAGATGTACCGCGACTACGATGGCAAGGTGGACGCCTTCGGAGTCGGCGGGGCAGAGTTTCACCTTGTCGTGAAGGACCGGCGCTACTACTTTCGCCAGGGCAAGGCAATCCGGCGCGCGGTACGCATCTCGAAAATCGGCGACGGCAACGGGATCAAACACCTACTCGCGCCCTACGCGATGCAGGCACTGCGCGATCACGGCGTAGATCTCCGTGGAATGAAGGCCCTCAAGACAACCGCCGTCGATCGCTACGGGATGGCAAAGGCGCTCGTCGACGCCGGTTGCGACGTCACCTTCGGCGACTTCATGTTTGCCCTCGATCTGCCCATCCCCATTCGAAGCCTGAGGACGGTCCACATCGTGGCCGCCCTGCTCCTGCCCATCGTCACTCAGTTCCCCTTCGCCTGGCTGTATCCGATAGGCGAGGAGCAGGAGAAGGAGCCTTCGCACAAGTACAGCCGGTTCTATGAGGAGGCCGACATCATCGCGGGGGACTTCCTGCAGGTCTGGTCCAACCTACCCCCTGACCTGGGCGGGAAGATCATCGTCACCAACACGACGACGGCGCGAGACGTCGAGGCGCTTCAGAAGCGGGGGCTGCACATTCTGGTGACGACGACACCTCGCCTGGCAGGCCGCTCGTTCGGCACGAACGTGATGGAGGGGGTCTGCCGCTGCCTGGTGGACAAGCCCGACGACGAGATCACTGACGAGGACTTCACCGACCTGATCGAGCGCATCCCGCTCAAACCTCAGATCCACGTGCTCAACTGACCGGTCACGCCGTCCGTTCAGCGGCTACCGTCGGCGGCGGCGGCGCGCTGCCTTGGCCTGCTTGCGCTTGCGCTTCACTCTGGCGGTCATCGCACCGCCGCGCCGCGTTCTCTTCCTCAGGTGTAGCCTGCCCTTCTTGCCCATCTCCCACCGGAACTCCCGTGGAGACGCGCGGCGCTCGAGCATCCCCAGCTCGACCTGCACATCCTCCCAATCGCCCTGGAGCAAGTAGTTGACTCGGCGAGCGCCGTACGCCTGCTCGATCACGGGCGCGGCCTCCACCGCCTTCAGGGTCACCAGATCGCGGATGATGAAAGCATTGAGCGTGGGATCGTTCTCGGCAAACGCCGCCAGTCCTTCAGTCAGGTTGGCGACGCACGCGTCCCTCTCGTCTGAGAACCGGCGGCCAATCTCGCCCAGGCTTGCCGAGGCCGTGATGCGCGCCCAATCACCGTGCGTCTGCTCGGTCAAGTAGGTCGAAAGAGCGGGGATTGCTCCCGCGCCCATAGTGCCGAATGCCCGGGGCAGGGCCTCGACAACCCATTCATCGCTTTCGTCGTCGACGAGAGGGAAAAGCCGCGTCAGCGGCTGGGCCGACTCCGCCGCCTGCAGTAGGCCCAGCGTGCGCCACGCGTGCACCGGCGCGCAAAGCTCTGGCCGTCGCCGCTCCGGTCTGTTGAGCCTGTCGTCTAGCGCCAGTCGGATCAGCTCAGGGACGTGCTCAGGGCCGAAGCCCATCACCAGGTAGTCAGGCCAATCCTCTTCCTCGGGGTCAGTCACACCTATGGCGAGCAAGTGAGCCACGGGAGCCAGGTAGGGAGTGTCGGGCATCGCAGAGTTTTTCCTCATGGGTCAGGTTGTGAGGAGGTAGTATAGCGTGGGCGACTGGAGCGTCAATGTTCGTACGGACGGCGGTCGCCCCCGCGCGCTACCCCCGGATCAGTGCCATCACCATCTGCCCAGACTCGATCAGCTCGGCGATCACATCCGCGATCTCGTCCGACCCGACAGCCCAGAGCTTCACCGGAATGTCGACCCTCGCCAGCGCACCATCGACGCCCTTCGTTACGACGGCCAGCTTGCCGTCGTCTCTGGCATAGACCAGGTTGATCCAGAAATCCCCGCGGACGCCGGCCTCGTCGAGCAGTACCCAGGTCATATCCGGTTCGTAGGGCTCGTCGCGCGCGTCCTCATACACGGTGCGACCGCGCCAGGAATCCACAGGGAACGCGGTATCCTCGTTCGGGAATGCTTCTTCCGACAGATCCGCCCACGGCACAGCCCGCACGATTGCCTGCTGCACCATCCAGATATCGAACTCCTTGCCTCCCAGGATTACACGCACCGCCCCGCGCGATCCAAGGATCTTCCGGCATTCCTCCAACTCCGGCTGCTCCTCACAAGCCTTGCGAACCAAGGGCTGCAGCTCAACCACACCGCCCTTAGACACGAAAGGCTCACGACCCTCGACAGGGACTATCTCGAGTTCGGTAAGTTCTGGGACAAGAGGCGCGAATACGATCGTGCGCTCCGCGTCGAGGGTCATCCAGGTCTCGCTCTCGATTTCGACAAGTCGCGGATCCGGCATCGTGTACTCAGCGATCACTTCATCCCCGGCCCTCGCCCGGACGAGCAGATCCGCCATCGCGCTGCCCGCCTTCTCCGGGCCACGGACGATTGTCACTCCAGTGGGCCTGATACCGTCGGCAGTGACCTCGACCTCGACCGCGAGGTGGAGCCTGGACGAGACCTGGCCGACGTCGAAGGTGTCCTCAGCGTTGGCTTTCGCAGCCTGAGCGAGGAGCGCCGCATCCTCCTCAGGAGGAACCGATCCGCAGGAGGCCATGAGGGCGGCGACAAGCCCCAGCGCCAGCATCGCTAGGCAGATCCATTTGGCCCGGTGGTCGCGCCGCATCTCTCTGACTCCTTCCGGGGGGCATCCCGTCAGGGACAGTCTGGCCACGGGTAGCAATCGCCCGCAAGGCACCGCTCGTAGCGGACTCGGATTCGCCGCAGACACGCCTGCCCGAAGTCGGAGCCGGCGTTGTGCATCGACGTGCCCATCATACAGCCTGCGGATCCTGTGGGGTCGATGCGCCAATAGTTGACCGAGTCGTTGCCCTTAGTGAGCTGTTCACAAAAGGAGGCGGCGTACCCGAGCTCCGCGGAGTCGGCCTCGCAGGCCGCCAGGCTGTTCCAGAGGTTCGGCACGCACGCTTGCTGCGAGTAAGAGGAGTCGCAGCAGTACTCGTCGCGTAGGTCAAACAGCGCGTGTCCGCTCTCGTGGATCAGCGTCTTGTCGTAGTCGATCTCTGACGACATCCGGCTCCCCGAGCGGCAATCGCGCAGGTCTGACTCGTGCAGAATTGCTACCGTGTCCGCAACAACGGTCAGGTTGGCCATGTTCGCCGGATCGGTGAAGTTGCAGGTCTCCTCGTAGTCCCCCGCCACCTCGCTGTAGTAGAAGTTGTACAGCGTGCGATACGACTGAATCACGTCGTACTTGAAGTAGAGGGTCTCAAGCACATCAACCAGGCTCTCGCGGAAGGTGGCGATGGAGATATCGGTGTCGGGAATGAAGACGATATCCAGGTGCTCCCTGGGGTCGCCGTTGACCCGTATCGGAATCGGGTCAGACGGCCACGGATACTCGCCGGCAGCGAAGGAATACGACTCCGACGCGGTCCGTCCCTCGCTGTCGTAGGCGGTAGCGTGGAAAGTGATCAGTGAGTTTGCAGGAAAACCGGGACCCGGCGTCATGTCACACGGCAGGGAAGCTACAGTCCCTTCGGGGTCGCACTCTACCAGCATCGTAAGCGCCTCGACCAATGTCTGCTCGTGCGAACCGCCGGGCGCGGTCGAGAGGGCATGCCGCTCGTATGCCAGTACGATCCTATCTACCGTACCGCTGGCTTTGGCCGCAAAGGTCACGGCCTCGGAATCGCCGGGATGCATCGGCGCGTGGGTCGCCACGACGACAGCGTCGGCGACGGCGGGAATGTCGGGAGGCCTGGGGGTCGGTGAACAGCGACAGCCGGCGACCGTGGGGAGAATCAGGACCAACACACCGATCAACCCAGGAGTGACATGCTTCCTCACGTCTGTCCTCCCATACGACGAGTGCCATACCGCGCCGGAGCAGGGGCGATTCTTACGCTCTGCTCTGGCGCCTATGGAACGGACCCCGGCGTGGTCTCGACGGCAGCCGGCACCAGCGCCAGCGTCTGGCGCTGGTGTGGTTGGAGCAGCTACTTGGCGACTAGCTCGTCGAACCGCTCCACGCTAACCGCGGGCGCTGTCGTGAACCCGATCCCCAGCGCGTTCGTCAGCGCGACTGAGGTCGCGATCGCTTCGTCGATGCCCGGCAGATCCACGATCAGGAGCACATCGTACTCCCCAAGCAAAGCATACGCGGAGTTGACTGTCCCGCCATTGGTCTCAATGACACCAAAGGCCTCCTGCGTCCGCGCGGCGCTGATCTCCCCGATCGCGCCCTGTGAGTACTTGCCCATCATGACAAACGTAGCCATCGTAACCCCCTTCAACAACCTGCTTGCTGATACGGCAGAAGGCCGGCCGGAGCCCGATTCTGCCCACGTCCACTCTACACTAATGGACCTGACCGAACCAGGGGCCTCATGACGATGCGAGCGAAGTTGACCGAACCGACGCCGCAGCGGCCCGCAGCCCAAAGTTGTGGCGGCACGTCAGACTGTCGCCAGGTGACCCTCCAGGATAGCCATCACGGGCGGCGGTGCCGGACGCGCAAGCAGCCGCTGGATGACAAACACCAGCGCAATCAGCGCGATGGCGACGACGACGATGATGAGAAAGGTTCGAACGGTCTGCCACGTTGTCCGCTGCCCGCCCCCACCGCCTTCGCCGCCGGTTGAGCTCAGCTCGCGCCCACAGTAGTGGCACACCGTGGCATTATCTAGGACAACCTCCTCACAGAACGGGCATTTCCTGCGTTCCTGACCCATAGTGCGATCCTCTTTCTAGCAGTGTTGAAGAAGAATCCCGCGGGCGCCGACCGGTCTCGTGGAAAGGCCAGTGCCCATTCAGTATAACACGGCATCCACGGGTTCGCTACCCAGGCGAGCGGGGAAGAGAGCCTATTCCACCGCACCCAAGCCCGCAGGGCCCAGCACACCTGGCCCGGCGCTTCAGCCGGGCGTATCCGCGGCTGTCAATGCCGGGCAGCGGTGGCGGCAAGCGCGCTCATCCGCCGCCTAGGCGTGGTCGCCCGTGTTCGCCCGGCGATAAATCACCGGGCTCAGATTGCGAAGCCCCCTTCGGGGGCTCGCATTAGCCCGTAGGGCTTGGCAGATTGAGCCCGGCTGCTTCAGCGCCGGGCGAATCCGTTGCCGAGAGGCGAGTTAGCGAAGGATCGGACTGGCAGTCCTGTGAAGATAGGCCCGCAAAGCGATGTGCGGTTCGTGGCAAGTGGCGGCGCCAACCAATGTCCACTTGGAGGACTGCCAGTCCTTTGAGCAACATCACGAGCGCTGCCCTTGTCGCTCCAGACCGACCGTGCTACACTGGCGGTCGCAATCGCGCGGGGACCCGCGGCACGCAGGGAGACCCGCGCCGGGACCGCATCAGCAGGCGCGCGGCTTTCCCCAACACCAGAGACCGCGGATGCTGCAGTCCAGCGCGGCTCGGCCCAGTCGCCTCGGAGATCCAACCCTATGCTCACCAGCGAACACACCGCCACACTCACCACTATCGTCGGCCCTGAGCACATCGCCACCGGCGATTCCGAGCGCAGTTTGCACAGTCGCGACCAGTCCTCCCACGC